>JACRDE010000493.1 GCA_016212935.1 Desulfomonile tiedjei
AACAGGGGCTATTTTCTTTGCCATCCGTAACTTCTCCCCACTGAACCGGGATTTTCCACGCTTGCGTCGAAATCTAGATTCCGAACTCAATCCGTGTACGCTGATTCCCTGGGATCGGAACGCTTTGGAACCGATCGGCCGCACGAATGATGTGGTCTATTTGCGCCTCGGAACCCTTATCTTGTTCATCCGTCCGTTCGGGAACCAGTCAAGTGAAGATCCACCAAGTCCCGGACAATATACATACACCGCAGCCGGGCCGCTATGAATTTCCGAATTACAGTCTGCGCGATGCTGCTATCCGTCAATAGGGTTCTTCGGCCAACCGAAAACGTTAGTCATTTTCGCGAGAAAAATATAGACAACATCCTTAATTAACCATCAAGGTTATTTTATTGCTGAATTTTCCATTTTTAAAATCCATTGTGAGCCGTTTATGAATTCATTATTTAATTATTGACAACCCAAAACCGGTGTGATATCGACGGGCCGTGGAATGTAGGTTGCAGGGGTGGGTACAGGAGTTTTAAGTGTTTGGAAAAGTGATCCAATTGAAGAAAAATGCCTCAGGTGGCTGCCGGGGGGGAGAACTGCCTGCTGAGATAACTAGGCAATTCAATTCGGAAGTTCTGGATAAGGGGCTTCGACTGGCAGAGTCATCGCGAATTTCGCACATTAACTTCGGGAGGGAATCGTACTTCGGGCTGGTCAGCGATTCTTCCGGGAAAGGAGTCAATGTCCACATCTCACTTGATCCGGACACTAAGGTCCTCTCAAGGGCCGCGTGCGGATGTTTCCGTTCCTCCACCCGCTCATACTGCCATCATATTGTATCCTTCGTCAGATACATTTTGAAGCCCGACCCTGAAACCGGCAGACTACGCACACTCGACGAAGACTTCCATGACAGCTTCTGGTACGAAATTAGTTCATTCGGCTTCAAGAATTTTGGTGACTCTTTGATGGGCTTCAGAGCCCAGGTGAACCATGGCGGCGAAGGGTTACGAATAGGTTTTTTCGACCGCAACGAAAACGAAATCCTCGCTTTCATGCCTGGAGAGCGAATGGTGGAGGAATTTCTGCACGAGTTCTTTGACATTATCCGCAGAGATATAGATTCCACGCTATTCCGACGAATGTACGGCCGGAAGCTCAAGGATCCGAATGTTCCGTCCCTCAGGCGCAGACCGTGGCAATATTCCGATTCGGAGCATGACATCAACCGAAGAGGCCTCAAATCTGTTCGACAGCATGTGGAAGACAGCATCTGGCACCGAATCGCCAAAGTAGGCTTCCTGGTTTGCGGCAGGGACGGCGGGACGTTCCACTTCAGGTTCATGGACCATAAACACGAATTAGGCGTCGAGGTATTGGATAATGATGAATCAGTGGTCCTGAAGCTTGTCCCTCCACGGCATCTGATCGGTGCGGTAATCGAGATGGCCGATAAGAAAGGCATTATCGGCAAGGACATCTTCATTCATCCGCACCCTCTCGGCACCGGATATCGAATCGATATGACTGAATCGTCCGCTCTGCGCATAACGCCAGTGGTGGAAAACCCGGATGTCGAGGTCGGACCTTCTCATGCGTATCTCGACCGAACGAAGCTGGAGCAGCAGTTATTCGGTCCTTATTATTATTTCCCTGAGTGGGGTTTCTTTAGGATTGCTGTCAATGTGGGAAGCCTGCCTGCGGAATATTTTTCATCGCAGAAACGGACGCTTATCCCCGCAGAAAAGATAAGTGCCTTCTTGCAGGAGTACGGCAAGATCCTCAAGTCAGAACCTGGGATTTTCATAGAAGAAAACCTCGTCAACCATCAGACGTTGGATAATTACGAGCGCGTCGCAGTACACCACAGAGAATTCAGCGATGACGGTGTGACTTTGGAAATCAATTACGACTTTGGAGACTTCAAGGTTCCGTTCATTGACATCTTTCGCGCCCGAAGGGCAAAAAAGCGCTTTCTCGTCCATGAAGACAAATGGATCGACACCTTGGCCGTGGAATTCGCGTGGATGGACGGCTTGGATGACAAGGCTCTGGGTGAAGACAACAGCCTCAAGATAGGCCGCACTGAATATCTCAGGTTTCTGGCCTTGCATGAACGTGTGGACAAGAATTTCTCTTCGGCACGCGTAAGAGAGTGGTTCAGCGAGTTGGAAATGCTCAAGCCGCCCGGAAGGATTCCGTCCATAAGGGCGATGAAAGGAAAACTGAGGCCTTATCAGCGAAACGGCTTCGGGTGGCTTTGGTTCCTGTATGAGAACAATTTCTCCGGTCTTTTGTGCGATGACATGGGTCTCGGGAAAACACACCAGGTAATGGCCTTAATGACCGGAATACTATACCGCCAGGCAAAAAGTTCCGGGAAGTTACGTTTCCTCGTGGTGTGTCCCACGACTGTTTTGAGCCACTGGAAAGATAAGGTCATGGAATACTGTCCACATCTTGACCCGTACATTTATCATGGCACTGACAGGTCTTTTAAGGAGGCTTTTGAGGATCATCTTCTGATCATCACTTCTTACGGCATAGCCCTTAGAGACGTTGAGATGCTTGCAGAATTCCGTTTCGAACTCATTGTCCTGGACGAAATTCAAGCCATAAAGAACAAATCCACAAAGACCTACGCTGCTGTGAGAGCCCTGGAGTCAGTGTGCACAATAGGCCTCACCGGAACGCCCATCGAGAACAGCGTAACGGACTTGAAGTCCTTGTTTGATGTAATACTTCCCGGCTACTTGATGGCAGACTCGTTGTTCGACACACATTTCCGTCAGCGTATAGAAGAGTATTCGGATTCTGGGGCCAAAGAGAAGCTGTCTCGCATGATCCAGCCCTTTACGTTACGGCGAAAAAAAGACCAGGTTTTAACCGAACTACCACCGAAAATAGAAGACGTCCGTCGCTGCACTCTAAGTGAAGATCAGATCCGGTTTTACAGGGATGTGGTCGAAAATCAAGGACGAACTCTCGTTCAGAAGCTGAAGGATCCAGGTCAGAATGTACCGTACATGCACGTGTTTGCAGTCCTGAACTATCTCAAACAGATCTGCAATCACCCTTCGCTGCTCGAAGGAGAGTCCAAAGACTACGGAAAGTATTCTTCAGGCAAGTGGGACCTATTTGTGGAACTCCTCGACGAGAGCCTGGGCTCGGGCCAGAAGGTAGTGGTTTTCAGCCAGTACGTGAAGATGCTGGAGCTCATAGAATCGTATCTAAGAGACAAGGGAATTGAATTCGCCACCATAAAGGGCCACACGCGGAATCGAGCAGAGGCTGTACGACGTTTCAATAACGACCCTAAGTGCATGGTTTTCAGTGCTTCTTTGAGGGCATCCGGTCTGGGAATAGATTTGACGGGAGGATCAGTGGTGATTCATTACGACCGATGGTGGAATTCCGCCCGTGAAGAACAGGCAACGGATCGCGTTCACAGAATCGGCCAATGCCGCGGTGTTCACGTTTTCAAGTTGGTCTCTGAGAATACGCTTGAAGAAAAGATTGATACGATCATTTCCAGGAAGCGGCGACTGATGGATTCGATAGTCAGGCAGGACGACAAACTACTGCTGAAGCACTTCTCAAGACAAGAGCTTATTGAATTGATGACTTTCTAGCAGCCATTTTTCTGCAATATTAATTCTGGGGGTCAGTTATTCGTCGCCTAGGCCGAGAACCTTCATATAGTGTTTGAGAGAATACCGCGTGATGCCCAGCAGGCGGGCTGCTTCCTGTCTTTTACCTTTCGTGCGGCGCAGGGCTTCCAAAACAATGGCCCGTCTGAATTCATTAGTGAGTTCGGAAAGAGATTTGTTTTCCGGAAAACCCACTGTGTAGGCCCATTCTTCGTCCTGGGAATAAAGGCCGAGAGTAGAAAGACCTATTCTCTCGTGTTTCGACAATATTGCGGCACGTTCCAGCACGTTGCGCAGTTCCCGCACGTTTCCCGGCCAGTGGTACTTTGCCAGCGAGTCTATTGTCGGATGATCGAGGGTGGGAATCTCCGGCAGGCGGATTTCTCGAGCGATGTCTTCCAGAATTTCTTTTACGAGTACAGGGAGATCCTCCATCCTCTTTCTCAGGGGGGGTAAGTCAATTGAAAGCACATTCAACCTGAAAAAGAGGTCTCGCCTGAAACGACCGTCTTCCACTTCTTTTCGCATGTCCCGATTGGTGGCAGCTAGTAGCCTTGCGTTGATAGTTATGTTTTTTTCCCCGCCAACCCGAGTGAAAGACCTCGTGTCAAGGAAAGTCAACAGTTTCGCCTGAAGCAAGAAAGAAAGCTCGCCCACTTCGTTGAGCAGCAGGGTCCCTCCGTCAGCAAGTTCCAGGAGTCCTCTCTTTCTGCGCACAGCGCCGGTGAAAGCCCCTGGCTCGTGACCGAACAGTTCCGACTCGGCCAGTTCGTGGGTGACCGCAGCGCAGTTTATGGAAAAGAAAGGCCCGAAAGCGCGTCTGGAGCTGTCGTGGATGAATTTGGCTATGAAATCTTTTCCGGTTCCAGTCTCGCCCGTGAGCAGGACGGTGCTGTCGGTCGCGGCTGCCTGACGAGCCAAGTTCAACGTCGACTGCATGGCCTTTGACGGATAGTCCGGCTGAAGGCCGCGGCCACGTACTGTGCGGCCTCGGAATTTCTCCTCTGCCAGTTGCCGATCCGTGACATCACGTGTTATTCCGCACAACCCGATTATATTTCCGTAATTGTCACGCATTGGGGCTTCTATCATATGAAAAGTGGTTTCAACGCCCTTTAGCGGAAAGGTCACCACCTCATCCACGGTTTCCCCGTTGAGCACGCGAAGCTCTACGTCCTTCATGAGCTCGTCTACGGCCTTGCCAAAAAGCTCCGTCGAGGTTCGACCCGCAATCCTCGATGCAGGCAGATCCAGAGTTCTCTCCATGGCGGGATTTACGTGCGTGAATCTGAGCTCGGCATCTTTGATGAAGATAAGATCGGGTGTGTTTTCAAAAAGCGCCCGGAACCGCTCCTCCATCTCTCTAAGCGCCTGCTCCGCACTGATCCGAGCCGACAGGTCCCTCTTTATGAGCCAGAACGATTCAAGCATACCGTTCCTGAACCCGGCAATCAGCTCGATCTCAAAGCGGCGCAGCCCCTGATCTCTCGAGAATTCGCTCGTCACAGACGAAAAGAACGCGAAGTGGTTGCGAACCCATCTCTGAAACAGTCGTTCAAAATCGCTGTCTACTGGCACGAACTTGCGCAGACTGAAGCCACGCAACTCGTCTATATCGCCATATCCCTGCAACCGCGCAAATTGATCGTTGCCCCCTGAAAGCTCCGAGTTCATCACCAGCGAAAGTAATTCTGCCTGAGGGAGTTTACGCGACACCGGTTCGACCAATACAAATTCGGCTAATCCTGCCGGGAATATATTGAAAAGCTTGCGATATTTTTCGTTCAGGAATAGCTGCTCGCGCTCCAGAGTCAGATCCTCTATCAACAGAAGAAACAGCCTGCCTTCACCCAGCCTTACAGACCGCAGATACGCCCTGACCCAGCGTTCGTAACCGTTGAGTCGCAGCGTCCCTTCCCAGAGTTCCATTTTTCTCTGGGTAAAGACCCTCTCAAAACAGGCCCTAGCTTCTTCCTGATCAGGGAACAGCGAAGAGAACGAACAGCCGATAAACTTCTGAAAGTCAGAGGTTACACGAGCACAAGCTTCGTTCCCAAAGATTATGCTTTCAGATGCGTCAATCAGAATGGCGGGCATGGGAAGTGCTTGAAGCAACCTGCCGAATGACGTGCGCTGTACTTCCCGGATTCTGAAGCTCCCGGAAGCAGTCACTTCTTTGGTGAATACGCTGCTCAAAGCACTATCAGGGTGTGAACCCGAAACCGAATTGTCTTCATTGTCTCGGAATACAGGTTCTTTCTCTTCGTCCATATTTGCCACCTTATGAGTATGGGTAATATTAGCCTTATTCGGCAGTCGGAGTCAATCTAACTCCTTCCAAACCAATAGAAATGCTAGCTGAAAGCCATGCAATACATTATAGGAAGTCCGATCGAATCGATTTTGTGCAAAACGGAAAGTCGGGCAAGCTACTTGTCGCCACCGCATCCTGACCAGGCTGGCATCTCATACTGATGTGCATTCAAAGAAGTAAGATTGGGGGGACCCTCTTTAGTACAGAGTTTCCCCCCAACCCTCATATGCGCTAACTTAAAGAATTGGCTCGCGTTATTTCAGCTACTTAGCCAAGTGCAGCACCGTCACCCCGGCGAAAGCCAGGGTCCAGGGTCTGCTGAGAAGACTGGATTCCGGCCTTCGCCGGAATGACGGATTAAGAGCCAAACATCCTTAAGTTAGCGCATATTTTACATATTTGAAAGCGAAATGGTATCACCGATCATTCAAAGATTTTGTCACCTTGTTGAATGTGAGCTCGTTCAGGAATCCCCGCTATCGGGGGGCATGGCCGGAAATCTATGAGCTAGCCTGGGAGTTGTATCGGGACTGGAAACTTGTTAACTCGTGACTGCGCATACACGGACTCAGCTTCGGGGGCTGATGATTATGGCACGTGAGGTATCTGCCTTTGACAAGTCAACGTCATCCAATATCGCACCAGTCAGGTCCGCGCCGTGAAGGTTTGCATCGGTTACGTCTGCGCCCACGAGGTTGGCCGCTACCATCAAAGCCCCCCACAAGGAAGAATTATGTAGATTCGCTCCAGAAAGATCCACCTCGTTCATTGTGGCCCTAAAGGCCAGTACCCCGGAAAGATTCGCATTAGACAAATCAGCCCTGAAGAAAGAGGCGTTGGAGAGCTCACAACCTGACAGATCGGCTTCCACCAGCTTCGCCCGGTTTAGAGTCGCGCGGCTGAGTTTCGCTTTCCATAATTTCGCCCTGTACATATTAGCGTGAGAGAAAATCGCTTCTGTGAGCGTTGCCCTGCTTAGGTCTGCTTCGCACAATCTGGAATGAGAAAGATCTGCTCCGAATAGGGTGGCTTCACAAAGTACTACTCCAGTCAGATCAGCCCTGGTTAGATCGCAGCGTAACAGATTTGCTCCCGCGAGATTCGCGTTCATCAGACTCGCGCCGCAGAGTTTTGCCCCCAGCAGTCTGGCTTCCGAGAGTTCGGCGCCGGTCAGATCTGCATCTTCCAAATTCGCGTCGTACATATTTGTGCCGGTGAGATTGGCTTCGGTTAATTTGGCTTCGTTCAGTTCGATTCTTCCAAGGTCCAGGCCGGAAAGATCCTGGCCTGCCAGGTTAGCCATTGAAAACTTCTTGTTGGACTCCACCACAGTCTGGATCAATGCTTTCAGCGAAGGCGCTTCGCCGGAGCATATCTCCTCTCCGTTATATCGATTCTTTACTGAGAATTTCATAACCGCACACTTTCGACAGAGTGGCCCCCTCTTTCGGACCGGGTCATCTCTGAAAATGTTTAGGAAGCACTCGCTTTTCGTTGCACTGCAAATAGAGCGCGTTTGGAAAGAAAACTGACTCTCGTCTAGCTCCGGATGAATTTCGTACCATAGATGATTCCCACACGCAATAGCCGCAAGCCGGTTCATTGACACAAGTCACGAATCAAAGGTCCTTCATGACGAAGCCGGCATATCCTTCCCCGGCAAGCTGAGGCCACTCGCTTGCAATCCCCTTTGTCTCACACCAAATTATTGTAAAGCGGCCGTGCGGCCGTGACTTTTGCTCGCAACTGATGTACCGATACCAGTGTTTATATTCGCGAGTTAAGATCTTACTGAAACTGCGATGCCCTGATGGTGCGGCACGGGAAACCACATCCCCTGCCGGAGGTCGAGAATGGACGAGAAAGAGAATCGCAATCCCGCTTATTATAGGAAACTCAGGAGCACGATCGCTCTAATAGTAATAATCGCCGCAATTACGCCCCTGATAATTATTTCCGCGATTACGCGCCATTACTTTCAGGTGTCGTACAGAGAAAAAGTCCTAAGTCTCAGCGGGTCGCTTATCTCCAAACACAAGCTTATTGTCGAAACTTTTCTTAACGAGCGCCTCAGTGCGTTGCGCGTCGACGCTATGTCGTACAGCTTTCAAGAATTGACCAGGCCCGAGTTTCTGGCTCAGCGACTTGCAGTGTTGCAGTCCGAGTACGGACCTTCCATAGTCGATCTAGGGGTCATAGATGATCAAGGAACCCAGGTGGCTTATGTGGGGCCATTCAAATTGCAGGGTGCAAACTATTCTGCCACACCATGGTTCAAGGAAGCAGTCCGTCGCGAGCACTATGTGAGTGACGTTTTTAGAGGGCTCCGCGGTATGCCCCATATAGTGATGACCTTCAGACACGAGGACCAAGGCAAATCGTGGATCCTCAGATGCACCATAGATTACGAAACGTTCAATTCCCTCGTGGATAAAATGCGCATAGGGAAGACCGGATATGCGTTCATAGTGAACAAGGCCGGAGATTTCCAGACCAAAGTTCCCCCTGAAGCAAAACTCCCACGCGAGCCGTATGTGAATTTCCTCGCATCAGCCGGCGGTAGCCAGAATTTGACAGAAGTTGTGGAACGGGACGACGAGACCGGTAACGAGTGCATGAACGTCATGACGTCGCTCAAAGAAGGCGATTGGGTCCTGGCACACTTCCAGCGTTGCGACGAGGCGTACGCGGATTTGTATTCCGCTCGCTTGTTCGCCGTATCCACGTTCCTGCTGGGTGTTGCAGCAATTATCGTGGTTGCTGTTCTGCTCTCTGGGAGAATAGTGAAATATATTATCAGATCGGACGAAAAAAACAGGTCGATGAACGAACAACTGGTTCAGGCCGGGAAGCTCGCCGCCCTGGGAGAGATGGCCGCGGGAATAGCTCACGAAATAAACAACCCTCTGGGTATAATGTTGCAGGAAGCAGGTTGGATCCAGGATCTGCTCGAAGATGACGAACAGGAAGAGCAGAATAAGGAATATGAACTGACACGGTCTTTGAACAAAATACAAATTCAGGGTGGACGCTGCAAAGAGATTACCCATAAGCTGCTGAGTTTCGCCAGGAAGACGGACCCGATCCTTCAAAACGCCGGAATCAATGAGTTGATCGAAGAGGTTGCTGCGCTCTCCGAGCAGAGGGCTCGTTTCAGCAACATAAGCATATCCACGGCTCTTGAGGAGAACTTGCCCTCAGTTCGCGTGTCCCAGTCGGAAGTGCAGCAAGTGCTTCTAAACCTCATTAACAATAGCATGGATGCCATGGATTCAAAGGGCGGAAAAATAAAAATAAGGAGCAGGCTGGACGGCGACCAAATCGTCGTTGACGTGTCCGACACCGGCCCAGGAATTCCGAAAGCGAACATGGAGCGTATTTTCGAACCGTTTTTCACCACAAAACCTGTGGGAAAAGGAACAGGGCTGGGCTTATCCATTTGCTATGGCATCATGAAAAAAATGGGGGGCCAGATAACGATTAGCAGCGAATTGGGCCATGGCACCACCTTCCATGTACATTTTCCCCTCAACGAAGAACAAAACCCCCAGTCGTAGCCATGTGCACAGACTGGTTCCTTTTCGGGGTATGGTTTCAAAGCGAGGATGGCTTAACATTGCCGCTTCTCAACTGTCGGTTTTCTTTACACCCTGTAAAAATGTGATGCGATTCAAAGTGTAGCCATGACAATGAATTGTCAGTTCGGCCAAGCACTCCCAGGTCTGTCAGAAAACGGAGGTCTTGTAGGAATTGCCAAAATTCTTGTCCCGTTTACGGGAATGGTGCCGTCACCCCGGACTTGATCCGGGGTCCAGACTCTGGATTCCTGCCTTCGCAGGAATGACGAGCAAACGGACACTATTTTTGGCAACTGCTATATACCATTTCGCCGTCAAATATGTGAAATCGGGGAGGCACTTCTTGTAAGAAGTTTCCCCTCAATCTTAATTCTTTGGATGCGCATTAGCATTAGCTTTGCTCGGGACGACATGGTCGGCGAGAACCTTTTCTCACGTAACTGAAGGGTTGCACGTGGGCACGAATATTGCTCTAAATAGAGGAGCGTGACCGCTTGCTCGAAGTTTTACCAAATGACTCGGGTCGTCATGAAGCAAGTGTTTTCAAACATTTACAGGACAATAAGAAGATGGAGAACCGGGAACGCCGAAGCATCCAGGGAAAAGCTCTCCCGCCTTTTCAGGTTCAGGTATGCGTGTTTCAAAGACCTGCTGTCGGCCAACACCGAATTACTTAATATCATCACTGATTTTGAACAAAAGCTACGAGGACAAGACGTGTTTGGCATGTCTTATGTCAGGTCCCAGGCCACCCGCGCGGTCTTTCACACTTTGAAAATGGTCAAGAGCCTGGATGACCTTTCAGGGCATCATTATGGGCTTTTATTCGAGATAGTGGAGAAGATCAACCTGGCGATTAACGAGGAATTGGGCAAGAGGAAAGAATTGCCCGTCAGTGATTGGGTGCTCCCCTATTCAGGGATTACCAGGGAAATGGTGGACTGGGTCGGTGGCAAGAATGCCAACCTCGGAGAGTTGCGGAATAGAGTCGGCCTGCCTATTCCTGAAGGTTTCGCAATTACTACCCGTGCGTACGAATTGTTCCTGGAACGTAACGATCTTATCGATGAAATCAACAGATACAGGATGGACCTTGACCCCAATGATCCCGGAGCACTCAATCAAGTCAGTGAACATATTCAGCGCCTCATGATTACCGCGAAGATTCCTGCTGAACTGGAAAAAGCCATAATGAACGGGTACGCTGCCATGCGGGAATCGATCTGCAAGACGCGGGGTTACCTATTGGATCCCAAGGTAGCCCTTAGGAGCAGTGCGATAGGCGAAGACAGCGAATTATCTTACGCGGGGCAATACCTCTCGATCCTTAATGTTCCTGCGGACAAGATTCTGGACACATACAAGCTGGTAATCGCCAGTATTTACAGTCCGAGAGCCATATCGTACAGGCTGAACAAAGGAATGCGAGACGAAGACATAGCCATGAGCGTGGCTTGCATCGAAATGGTTGAATCGACATCCAGCGGAGTGATCTTCTCCCGAGATCCATTGCATCCTCTCGAGGACAATGTGCTGATAAACGCCGTTTGGGGTCTGGGGCCCTATGCTGTGGATGGTGTAATAACTCCGGATAGTTACATCGTCGCAAAAGATAAGGACCTGACCATCCGAGAAATACGCATATCTCACAAGCCCGTACAGCTTGTGGCTGAACCAGAGATAGGTTTGAAAGAAATTCCAGTTGAGTCTGGTAACCAGGATAAGGCCTGCCTTACAAATGAGCAGGCGCAGACCCTGGCCAAACACGCTGTTGGGCTTGAGAAACACTACCAATATCCGCAAGACGTGGAATGGGCCATTGATCCTCACGGCAGGATTCTCATATTACAGACGCGACCTCTTCACCTGGAGAACCTTCAGAAAGAAGGAGTAACGAGCATCCCGCTTGTGGAAGGGTATCCTGTCGTACTGGAGGGTGGTTCCGCAGCTTTTCCAGGCATCGGATTCGGTCCTGTGTTTCTGGTTGAATCAGATGAAGATTTGCTGAACTTTCCTGACGGAGCAGTACTCGTTGCCAACCATTCGTCGCCTGAATTCGTGGTTGTCATGACAAAGGCCGCTGCCATAGTCACAGATGCCGGCAGCGTCACGGGACATATGGCTTCTCTGGCGCGGGAATTCGGAGTCCCTACTCTGTTGGGAACAAAGGACGCCTCGGCAAAACTAGTCTCTGGATCCGAGGTAACCGTGGACGCTTATTCCGGACGGGTCTACCTTGGCAAAGTGACTGAATTGACGGGCCTGTCAATCACGAGAGAATCAGCGATGAAGGACACCCCGGTGTACCAGACTCTCCGAAGGATAGCCGACTGGATAATTCCGCTGCATCTGGTTAACCCAAGATCCCATAATTTTCGGCCCGAGCACTGTAAGACCATCCATGACGTAATGAGGCTGGTTCACGAACTCTCATACAAAGAAATGTTCAGTATAAGCGATGCCGTCTCGAACACCGAAGGTGCGGGCGCACTAAAGCTAAGGGCGCCGATTCCGTTGGACCTTCACATTATCGACCTCGGGGGCGGCATCCTCGAGACGCCTGAGTATTCCAACTGGGTTGATGTGGATAACATAGCCTCGCTCCCTTTCAAAGCTTTGCTTAGAGGAATGCTTCATAAGGATTTGCGCGCGCAAGGACCTCGGCCTATTGATGTGGGAGGTTTCTTTTCCGTTTTTCGCGAGCAGATGCTCGCTCCCAACAACATGGCCGAGCGATTCGGAGACAGAAGCTACGCCATTATTTCGGATGCCTATTTGAATTTCAGCTCAAGGATAGGTTACCACTACAGTATTCTTGACTCCTATTGCTGCGAAACTATCAACAAGAACTATATTACTTTCTCTTTCAAAGGCGGTGCGGCTGACGATGTGCGCAGAAACAGACGGGCCCGCGCGATTGCGGCAATCTTTGAAGCTCTGTGCTTCCAGGTGGAAGTAAGAGAAGACCGCGTGGATGCTCGCTTCTACAAATACGAAATGGAAGCAATTCTGGAGAGGCTCGACATCGTGGGCAGATTGCTTCAATACACCCGCCAGATGGACATGCTCATGCAAAGCGAAGCCAGCGTCAATATTCTGGCTCAGAACTTTCTCAGCGGCAACTACAGGCTCGATCCGGAGCTTATAGCTAATACCACTTCGCTTTCAAATATGTAAAATCGGGGAGGCACTTCTTGTAAGAAGTTCCTCCCCGAACCCCACCTCAAGAACTTTTA
>JACRDE010000506.1 GCA_016212935.1 Desulfomonile tiedjei
AAACAACACGGCAAGGCCCTTTGGAGTATTGAAGTCATCGTCCATGGCCTCGGCGAACTTTTCAGTAATCCCTGAAAGCTCCTCCGGCAATTCGGCTAATGATCCGCCAGCGTTCATCAGTTCATCCAGACCGGTCATGGCGGCATAGAGCCTTTCAAGGGCCGCAGCTTCCTCCCGTATGAAAGACTCGCTGTAGTCCAGGGGGCTCCGGTAATGGCTGGTAAGAAGGAACAGACGCAACACCTCGGGGTGAACGATTTTCAAAATATCGCGTATGTTAAGCACGTTTCCGAGCGATTTAGACATCTTCTCGGAGCGAATGTTGACAAACCCGTTGTGAACCCAGTACTTCGCAAAGGGCTTTCCTGTTGCAGCCTCGGACTGCGCGATTTCGTTTTCGTGATGGGGGAAAGCCAGGTCTGCTCCACCGCCGTGAATGTCGAATTGCTCGCCCAGATGGAACATGCTCATTGCAGAGCACTCGATATGCCATCCAGGGCGGCCCGGTCCCCAGGGGCTGTCCCACGAAGGTTCGCCGGGCTTCGCAGCCTTCCATAGGGCAAAATCCAGGGGATTACGTTTTTTTTCGTCGACTTCCACCCTGGCGCCAGACATCAGCTCGTCTGTTCTCTTGCCGGATAACTTACCGTAAGGGCCGAAACTGTACACTGAGAACATTACATCACCCTCGGCCTGGTACGCGTAACCTCCCTCGATGAGTCTTGCTATGAGCTGCTGGATCTGTCCGATGAACTCTGTGGCCTTCGGCTCGTGGGTAGGTCTGAGCACTCCCAGGGCATCCATATCCACGTAAAACTCCCGAATGAACTTTTCGGCAAGTTCTTTCCAATTGATTTGGAGTTCGTTGGCCCGATTTATAATTTTGTCGTCTACGTCTGTGAAATTTCGCACGTAAGTAACTTCGTAACCGCGGTAGCGAAGATATCTATAAATTATGTCGAAAAGTACGGCCGACCTGGCATGACCGATATGACAGTAGTCGTAAACCGTTACCCCGCACACGTACATGCCCACCCGTCTCGGGACTACAGTTTCAAAACTCTCTTTTTTTCGGGTCAAGGTGTTGTATATTTTCAGGCCCATATCGTCCCCTTTGTGTGGGCTTTGGCAATCGGTCTTGCCGAGAAGCAGCTGCGAACCGTCCCGCAGGCTCGGAAGAACTCGCCGAGGGTTTCCCCTTACCTGGTAGCCTCCACAGGAAAAGCCCTCGAAGGATATCGGAAAATTTTCGGTTATAGACGCTTCAGCGAGGAGTGCCCTCTTCGAGCAGCACAACGGCGGAGGCGGCGATTCCTTCACGTCGCCCCACGAACCCTAGTCCCTCTGTGGTAGTGGCTTTGACGTTTACCAGGTCGGGTTCGACTCCCATCCCGGCAGCCAAATTCCCTACTATCGCAGCCCTGAACGGACCGACTTTGGGTTCCTGGGCAAGTATTGTCACATCGACGTTTACGATCCGAAAACCTAATGACTCTATGGCGAGGACTATTGTTTCCAGCATTTCCATGCTTGACGCGTCCTTGTACCGGGGATCGGAATCGGGAAAGTGCATGCCGATATCCCCGAGCCCAGCCGCTCCCAAGAGAGCATCTATCAATGCGTGGATCACCACATCAGCATCAGAATGTCCCTCAAGTCCCTGGGGATAGTCTATTTCTTCCCCGCCCAAAACGAGTCTTCGGCCCGAAACCAACTTGTGAGTATCGAATCCCTGGCCTATCCTCAAAGTCTGCTCCTGGCCACTAGTGATAAGCCCGACATTAATTCATAAGCTGGAATTCGTCAAGAAAGCCTTTCTCATGTGAGCGCGACGGCAATTTTGAGACCCTTTTATTTGACGAAGACGATTTCGTGGCATAAACTGGGCCCTTATACCTTGAGCATACTAACAAATGTAACGGGTTTCGAATTTGTCTTCCGGATCAATTCAAGGCAGGCCGATGGGACTATTTTCTAGAATTTTGGTGTGGGTTGTAGCCGGCGTCCCCGTGCTTGTCGCCTGCGGCTTACTTTCCGGATCTATGGGTGCAGCTCTGGGAGTTTTTGCATCTTTTTCCAAGGATCTTCCGACGATCCCTGACCTCAAGGCTTATCGACCCAAGACTGTATCCACGTTCTACGCGGAGGATGGGACGGTTATAGGGCTTTTTTACAAGGAAAAACGTTTTCCTATTCCTTTGGATTCCATGCCGCCCCACGTTGTCAATGCTTTTGTCGCTGCGGAAGACGCTCGTTTTTTTTCACACACCGGGGTGGACATATTCGGAGTGATCAGAGCGTTTGTCAGGAATTTGAAGGCCGGCACTTTTGCTCAAGGCGGCAGCACCATAACCCAGCAAGTAACGCGCAATCTTATGCTCACCAAAGAGAAGAAGGTTTCTCGGAAAATACGTGAGGCGATTCTGGCCTTCAGATTGGAAAAGACCCTTTCAAAGCAGCAGATTCTAGAGCTATATTTGAACGAGATCTATCTGGGAAAAGGCTCCTACGGAATCGAAGCCGCAGCCGGAACGTACTTCGGCAAGACCACCAGAGAGCTGAGCGTCCCAGAAGCAGCTTTTATTGCCGGACTTGTCTCGAACCCGACCAAACACTCTTCCAACCCTGATTCCGCGTTGAAAAGAAGAGAGTTCGTCCTGGGAGGCATGCACAAACACGGCTTCATTGGTCCTCAAGAATACGCCCAAGCTGTCGCTGACGTTCCCAGGTTCAGGGAAAACCTACCTAATCCATTTGAGAGGGTGCCTTACTTCACGGAAGCGGTACGGAAATACATTGTCGAGCGGTACGGTGAGAATCGCCTGTACAATGACGGTTTACAGGTGTGGACCACCTGCGATCTGAGACTCCAAGACAAGGCATCTGAGTCGCTTCTCGCCGGAGTGAAGGCCTGGGAGAGAAGACAAGGCAGGCCCCCTGGCCTCGTTCGCAGACTCAAGGCCCCGGAGGTCAAGGAATTTTTTCTGACTTCGGCTAAGGGCTCACATCGAGTCGGCGACTTAGTTCAAGCTGTCGTCATGACAAATCATTCCACACAAAAACGCAAAGGCAAACGCCAGGAGAGCAAGCTTCAGGAATGTACTTTGGCTCTTCCCGGCGGAGCTCAATTCACACTTGAACTTGAAAGCCAAATCCCGTTCCGCACCAACGATCTCCTGGAGTTCAGGGTGGAAGAGGCCGATGGATCCCGGCTCAGCTTGAAGCACGAGACGCTCCCGCCTCTTCAGGGGGCAGTGGTTTGCACTGAAAACAATACCGGATATGTCAGGGCTGTTGTGGGAGGGTTGAGTTTCGAGCGCTCCAGTTTCAACAGGGCACTTCAAGCGCAGCGTCAACCGGGCAGCGCATTCAAGCCTTTCGTATATGCAGCCGCACTGGAATGGGGTAACTACAGTCCTCAAACACTGATTGTGGATGAGCCCATTGCCGTGATGGTGGACCCACACGGACCTCAATGGGTTCCAATGAACTCCGATGGCGGTTTTCACGGGCCTATGACCTTCAAGCAAGCTCTGGCCCATTCCAGGAACATCATAGCTGTCAAGTTGCTCATGGATGTAGGGATTGATCAGACAATTCAGATGGCCCACGATATGGGGATCCGGGCATCCCTCGGTGCAAATCTGTCGCTGGCCTTGGGCTCTTCGGAAGTTACACCGCTCGAATTGGCGGCAGCGTACACGGTATTTCCGAACCTCGGAGTCAAGGTCAATCCTGTAATGGTCAAGAAAGTGGTAGACAGATTCGGGAGGGTGCTGGAAGATAACACGGTGACACCACTGGATGTCTTATCCCGGACTATGAAGGACGCGGCTCTCCCGCGTGAAGCAGTAACCACGAGACCTTCCCCAGGCGAAAGCCAGGAAGGACTTATTAACGAAATGCGAAGGCTTGCTCTGCCGGATCAGGACCCAAGCCAGCAATCCGGCCTGGACCGGCTGCTGACGTCGACGTTCCCCACCGGGGACCATCTCACCGCCAACATGATACGGGTATTAAGCCCCCAAAGCGCTTATCTTATGGTGAGCGCCCTCAGAGAAACGTGCGTGTCCGGAACAGCGGCAGCAGCAGGCCGACTGAAACGCAACGATCTTGCAGGCAAAACAGGAACTACTGACGATTGTACCGACGCATGGTTCGTGGGATTCAATTCCAAGTACACCACGGGAGTGTGGATGGGGTTTGACGCTAAGGTATCTTTGGGTCGCCACGAATACGGCGGGACTGCAGCGCTGCCGGTTTGGATGAGCTTTATGAAGGAGGCTCTAACGGGTCAAAGATCCACCGGCTATCCGGCACCACCGGGAATAGTATTCAACGGGGTCATGGAACCGGCACGGCAAACGTTATCCGATCCTTCTTTGCTACAGGCTTCACCTGATTTCGCATCAGCTCCGGAATTGAAGCAAGTATGCCCGGTGGACACTGTTTTCGTTCCTGCCACGGGCCAGATGGATCCATTGACCGGGCAGCCGATTCACTCGGATTACGGTTACAGTTCATATCCGGGTGCCATAAGAGTGCTCTCACAGACCGGACAAACGCTTGGGTATGCTTCGTATTCAGTTGACAACAAAGGCCGGTTTGCTCTCCACCGGGATACCATGATGGATGCAGGGCTTTATGAATCCGAGGCTGATCAACAGCCTTCGGAATCATCTGTTCAAGACTCGGGGATGTTTCGAAGTATACAGAGGTACCTTTCGCCGCTCCTTCAGCGAGGTTGGATTCAATGAGCCGATTTCGTAGAACTTCTGTGATTGTGACCTTTGTGGTCATCTTCAGTGTGGGCGTGGTCCTAGGATTATGGCTGAACAAAAAAGCGCCGCGTCCTGCGATGGTCATTATGCCGCCGCCGCCGAAGTATGAGGCTCTGGAGAGCGGCGAAGCGGTGGTTATGCGGGTTTACCAGGCAATCAGCCCTGCGGTTGTCAACATTGTGGCCACAAGCCTGGCCATGAATTTCTGGATGCAGCTTGTGCCTCAAACCGGTCAGGGAACTGGGTTCGTGATCGATGCGGATGGCCACATTCTCACGAATAATCACGTTGTGGCCAATGCTGAAGTGCTGGAAGTGACGTTTCTGGGAGAAAAGAAGGTCCAGGCCAGACTGGTCGGCCGGGACCCGGTGAGCGATCTGGCAGTGATCAAAATTACGCCTTTTCCAGAGATGCAGGTGGCACCTATGGGGAACTCGGACGTTTTGTCTGTCGGCCAAAGGGTTATAGCCATCGGCAATCCATTCGGGTTTCAGCACACTGTGACCGCCGGATTCATAAGTGCTCTGAACCGAGACCTCACCATTGGGCAGCGGACAATGATGGGAATGATTCAAACGGATGCCGCAATAAATCCCGGGAATAGCGGCGGCCCGCTGATAGATTCCAGAGGCCAGGTGATAGCCATAAATACCGCCATTTATACTCAATCCGGCGGGTTCATGGGAATAGGGCTAGCCGTGCCCATAAATCGCGCAAAAAAAGTGGCCGTTCAGATTGTAAGATTTGGCAGGGCAATTTATCCGTGGTTGGGCATCACATCGTGGATGGATATGGAGCCCCGCGTTGCTGAACTGATGGGGATGAAGCCAGTTCGAGGCATCTTGATTTTTGAAATAGGCGCCGGAAGCCCCGCAGCACGAGCAGGCCTCAAAGGAGGCACACAATTGGCGTACTACCAGGGGCGGCCCGTAGCTATCAAAGGCCGGCCGCTCGTACTTGGAGGAGACGTCATACTCGCATTGAACGATAGTGCTACACCGACATTCGACGACTTGCAAAACCTTATTCTGGAGAAGAACGTCGGCGACCAGGTTCGCTTGAAGGTGCTAAGAGGCCAGCAAGAACTTAATGTCGATGTCATCCTTTCCGAGGATCCCAGAATGACGAGATAAATCCTGAACCGTGCCTCCCCATGTTTCAGTTATGCTCTCTAGTACCGATTGACAGCCCAACTCTCGCTCGTGACGCACATGTCACTGCAAGCTCAGAGCGGCAATCTCGCGGGGTTGACTGCGCAAAACACGAGGATTGCTTTGCAGTTTCACCCCTCTTAATGACAGTCTTTTGTCCATACTCTTTCCCGATCGTAAGTGAATGGATACTCTGAATAGTGATTCCGCCTTGACTTGGGGCCCGTATTGCAGTAGGCACCTTGCAGAGCCGACGCTTGCGCGGCGCAGGGTATTCTCCCTATATAAGGAGGCAATAATGAGACGGTCCGGTTGTGTAGCGCTAGCGGCGCTGCTGATTCTAATCGCGGTTTCAACCGCTTCGGCAAAAGGGGCCGACCCTCAAACCGAGACAGAAGTAAAAGCATTCCTCGATAATTATGCATTGGCATATGAGAAAAAGGATTTCGCTGCAATTACGGCCATGATAGCCCCGGACGCGGATGTGGTGTTTGTGGACCCCGGCCCCAAAGGACGCTATGTGGGCCCGGAACAGATAAAAAAATCCTACGAAAACGACTTCACGCAATTCAAGTCATTAAGCACCAAATACACGTGGATCTCCGTCGGGGCTAAGGGAGATCTCGCATGGTTCACTGCAGAGAGCATCAGTGCAGTGGACATGGGTGAGGAGAAACTGAACGTCCCTGCCAGGTGGACAGGCCTACTCGAGAAACGGCAAGGCAAGTGGGTGCTGATTCAATCACACTTCTCCGTGGTTGAGCCGGAAATGGAACCGGAACCGGAACCGGAAAAGAAGCCGAACTGACTGCCTTTTGTCGATGCGTAATAGCCGGACACGAAGGCGCGGAATTCCGTGCCTTCTTTTTCGGAAATCCGGAGTTTTTCCGGGCGGGTGATTTCTGGCGAATCCTTTTTGTTAATTGCTGAAAGTACTTTCCTGCAATCAACAAGCCCGGCGTACAGCCGAGCAATGCGACAGGACAAAATTAATGAAACCATGGATCTTCCTGTTGATAGCCATAATTTTCGAGGTATGTGGCACGACCTCCATGAAGTTGTCTGCGGGTTTTACCAGAGCCCTCCCTTCTGCCTTGATATTCGTGTTCTATGCTGTGTCGTTCATCAGTCTGACCTATTGTATCAAGGAG
>JACRDE010000496.1 GCA_016212935.1 Desulfomonile tiedjei
ACAAAATCCTCCACGATATCCGCCCGTCCCTCGAAGGCAGCCCCTATGAAATAGTCGGGATCCTGCTCCGCTTCGTCAGATTCTTCTGGGATCCCCGTTATGAGGGTCTGAAGGATGAGCGCAGCGGGTCTCGGATCATCCATTTTGTAGAACCTGCCACCGTATTTCCCTTCCCACAGTATCTGAATGGCGTCTTTGAACAGTTTCCAGTTGGTAATCTTGTCGAGTGGGGTGCTGTAATTGATCTTCGTGCCGGAGAGGACAATTCGCTTATTCGTAATCGTGAGATGTCCCTGTCCCATAGGGGTCAGGGCTTCGTTTGAGACCTTCTTGGGTGCGCTCCCTCCGAGGTAGATGGGGAGGCTGCCTATCTTCAAACGAGTCCCGGCATAGGCTCGATACGTCGTCGTCTCTGTTTTCTGCTCGATCACGGAGACGGATGATACGAAATGCGCCGTCTCGCCTCGTTTCAAGATGATTGGCGGATCGGTGATGAAGGGAAGATTTCCGGTTGAGCATATTTCGTGTAGGCGAGCGAGCTGCTCGTCCCTGACAGCCTGAGAGCCGTCGTTCGATTTCTTGCCGAATAACCTCCCAAATAAGCCCATTGAAATCCCGCCCCTCTCGGATCGTCTAGCAGAATCGTCTCATTTGGCTTTGTAGAGCAGTTTTCCAGTCGGAGACCGAACCTCGGTCTTGCCATTCGTCGTCTTGGATTTCGTTACCAGTTTTCCCGATGGTTCGCGAGTCTCGGTCGTATTGCCCCGCGTGTAGGTCTTGTAGAGCAACTTGCCGGAAGGGTCCCTGACCTCGCCTTTGACGGTCTTGTCAGCGGCAAACCCGAATACAGAGAAGCAGAGCAGCGCAACTACCATCACGGCTGTTTTCATAGGCTTTTCTCCCTCTTCGGTATGAGTTTTCTGGGCCATCCCCCATTCTCGCATCCACGTGTGTCAGATGAGGACAAAGTGACGAGACTTTTTCTTAAGGATCAGTCCCCGGTGAAGCAGCCTTGTCTATGACATCCTCCGGTTGCCCCAGAAACACCCACAACAGCAGCTCAATCAGCCCGCTCAGGTTTCCGCCACCTGTGCCGTCAGGATCGGCTTTAGCCCGCTCCAATGCCCGTTTCCTTATCTCTGCACGAATAGTGATCCCCGTGTTCACCCTGGGACCTTTGAATCGCGGACGCCGGGGGAGACTCGTGAAATCGAGCCTGTGCGCCTTGTACTCCTCGACCATCCGCTTCAGCGTATCGAGATCGTCCTCGCCGAGAGAAGACTTTTGGGCATCCTTTTCGGTCTTGCAGGGAGTGCCAGGGTCAGTATCTTGTTCGGAAGGATCTTCTGCTGAGGATAAGGCGCAAGGGGAGCAAACGGTTTCTGATTCTTCGTTTTGAATGTTTCGGCTTTCTGCTGACACCTAGGACACCCTCCCGGATCGTGTGGTAACAAAGTACCACCTCAGTCCCCTTGGTGTCAAGCAGAAAGTGGTATGATTTTACCCGGTCGGGGTGTTTTTATTTTGGTGGGTGCGGGTCTTCGACCACGTCATCCGGGCTTCCGATATAGATCCATAAGAGCCATTCCATTAGTTGAGAAAGATTGCCGCCCGTTTTCGCTCTTTCGCGCTTGGATTTTTCTATGGCTCTTTCCAGGATCACCTTGTTGATTCTGACCCCAGTATTTTTGGTCTCGCCTATAAAGAGCGGTCTGCGCCCAGCTGCATCCATGCTGGCGGATTCCCGGCTTTTCCACCACTCGATCATTTCCTGCAGGGTTTCGGTCTCTTCAAGGAGCCATTGTGGTGATGATGTGGCAGCGGGTGCGTCGGGTTTGGTCTGATCTTTTTTCGATTTCATTCTCTCTCCTCCGTTTGGCTTAGATGTGAGCCTGAAGGCTCTTCTTCATAGCCGACGGAAGTGGGATGGGGTCCAGGGGACCTATTTCCTTGTGGTAGGAAAGTACCACGAGCGATTGAGCGGGTCAAGACAATTCGTGGTATGGAAATACCCGTTGATGGTAAACAGGGTTTCAGGGATAAGGAAGAGGCACGGGGCAGAGATGGAGAGACCGTCAGGGAAAAGAGACCCTGTCGATTCCTCGTTCAGTTCTAAATCGTGGTCCACGAGATTCTTAGGGGGCTGGTTTCCAGGTGGCGGATCAAGGACGGAATGGTAGATGATCGTGAAATCACCAACCTTATCCCTCACGATTCCTCTGTTTCAAGAAAGCTACTGTCAAGGATGGCCCTCTGCCCGTCATCGTCAGATCGTAACTTACGAGCACTTGGTCATAATCGGAAAAGTACCTCCCTTTGCGTTCGATTAGTTCATAGACCGCTCTCTTGGCTTCCTCCGGGCGGTAGATGGTTTCTCTGCCGAAATGCTCGTCCATCATCGCCTTTCGCTCATCTGGAGGAAGCAAAGAGGCGTTCCAGGCAATGAGGGCAATCCCGATTAACGCCTTCCATTGAGTCTCCGTTTCAAGGTCTTGTGTGAACGGCTCTACGAATCTCATGACCACTTCGGAAATCTTCTCGTCTCCCGGCTTGTGGCCCACGAATTTCGTCGCCTGAAAGGGGGCTTCCTTTTTCAGCCTCGACTTGATTCTATCCAACGGCTTTGTCCCCGCGGTCCTTTTCTTTTGCGATTTTCGAGACATCAGAAATCCTCACTTACCCCCTGGTGGTCTTTGAGGGGGATTTCCCTGCCCCATTCACCGCCGCCTTCAGTCGAGGAGAATAACTCCACGTAACGACCCTGCGGGCATCGAGGATCATCTGCTCGCCGGTCTTCGGGTTCCTGCCGCGGCGGGCGTGCTTTGATAAAAGAACTTTGGGCCTCATGCAATATATCCGACGTAGAAGCCTTGAAAAGCCCGGTCATAGAACGTTTTTGGATTCCGAGCCTCCGCAAAGGGCTTGTGGGTAACGTAGACGCTCATGTCTTTTCCATCGACCATAATGCACCCCGCCTGGTTATTGGTGATGAACGGCAAGCCACGGTAATTCCAGGCATCGTACGCCAGATGTTCTGATCTAGCGTTTCCGAAAAAGGTCATTTTAGGTTTCAGCACGTCCAGGAAGGCGTACGAACGACCAGATTTCCTTCCGTGGTGCGGGGCGATAAGTAGGTCTACGTCTCGGACACTCCCTTCGTGATTACTCAGGATGTGCTCCCACGTCTTATCATGGGAATCCCCGCCGAAGAGGATGCGGTGTTCATCAGTGCGGTACAAAAGCACGTATGAGCAATCATTGTAGTCATCCGATTCGCGAGCGTCATTGACCAACGCCTTCGTTGGTGCCAAAATTTGCAGCCCGTCCCCTCCACCCGTTCCATCCTCACTCGTATTCCAGTATTTTCCCTTGGCACCTGAGAAAAGGGTAAGGCGATTTGGGTTATCGTCTGGCTCCCTGTCTCGAAGAGATGTGTAGAAGTCCCAGTCATCTTCGCTATATGGGGAGCCGTCTTCAAAGTCCTTTTCAAGATTGTTGTCGATATCCCAAAGGTTGGTGGGGTTGAACTCGTCAAAAAATGCCTTGATACCGTCCAGATGATCCATGTCGGGGTGGGTAAGGATGAATCGGAATACCGAGCTGATGCCGTGGTCTTTCAGGTAAATCACGGGATTCACAGGATAGAGTTTCTGTTGGAAATTTCCGCGGATACCCAGATCAGATTTCGCCGTCTCCTTCAGGGCTTGATCCTTCAAGGTTTCGACAAAGGTTACAGGTTTTGCGTTGCAGACATCTATGATCGTGACGTGGCCTGAGTAATGTTGGATTACCGAGCAATCCCCTTCTTTGACGTTCAGGAAATGAATTACCGCCATGAGACTATGTCTCCTTGGTCTCTGGGCTCGACAACTCCGCGTACGTGATTAGGACTTGATATGAATACTGCCTGAAGAATTTCAGATACCTGTACAGCATGCCTATGCCGAAACCGATTGACAGTGTTATCCACGAGATACTCAGCGGCTTATCCCCCACCCATTTGCTCCAAGCAAGAAGCCCTGCTGCAACGAGAAACGCTAGGGCCATATTACGTGCGAAGCCATAAATGTTGCGAAAC
>JACRDE010000497.1 GCA_016212935.1 Desulfomonile tiedjei
CAAGACCGCTAGAGTTCTTCGTGATAACGCTGAGGTCGACATTCCTGTTGAGTTTCTTCAAAAGGGAGACGTGATTCTCGTCCGACCGGGCGAGCGGATTCCTACTGACGGCACGGTTTTATCGGGATCATCTTCAGTTGACGAGTCAATGCTCACCGGTGAAAGCATGCCGGTAGACAAGAAGGAAGGGAGCGAAGTTTTCGGCGCCACTATCAACAAGAGCGGAAGCTTCACTTTTCAGGCCACAAAAGTCGGCTCGGAAACCGCTCTGGCCCAGATAATTAGACTCGTGGAAGAAGCGCAGGGCTCCAAAGCCCCTATTCAGAGACTCGCGGACAAGGTGGCGTCAGTATTTGTCCCGGTGGTTTTCGCAATAGCTATCGCTACTTTTTTGATATGGTATTTTTTGGTTCCTGACCATGATTTCAGCCGAGCGATGCTGAATTTTGTCTCCGTATTGATTATTGCCTGCCCGTGCGCGATGGGCTTGGCCACACCGACAGCTGTCATGGTCGGCACTGGATTAGGCGCAGAGAAAGGAATTCTCATAAAAGGCGGCGAGAGCCTGGAAAAGGCATATAAGTTGACTTCGGTGGTATTCGATAAAACCGGCACACTTACCAATGGAACGCCTGCGGTTACGGATGTGGTTACGGACGGGCACACTGACGCCGGGGATGTGCTGACAATAGCCCTTTCAATTGAAGCTGTCTCTGAGCATCCCTTGGCCCAGGCAATCGTGCAGCGCGGTCGTTCCGACGGATTGGAAGCACTCCCAGTTGAAGGGTTCCAGGCTGTCTCCGGGCTGGGGGTGCGAGGCTCGGTAAATGGCAAGACCGTGTTGCTGGGCAACAGACGCTTCATGGACCAGGAATCCATGTTAATCGACGGTCTGGACTCGGAATTCAAGAGACTGTCCGATGAAGGCAAAACAGCGGTCATGGTAGCCGCTGGCGGCAGCGTCATCGGAGTGATTGGACTGCAAGATGTCCCGAGAGAAGGAGCGCGTGAGACCGTTGACACTCTTAAGAAAATGGGTCTCAAAGTGGTCATGATAACCGGTGACAACCAGAAGACCGCAGCTGCAGTGGGTGGCTCCTTGGGAATAAGCTCGATTCTCGCTGAGGTCATGCCCGGTGACAAGGCCGAGGAGATTCGCCGGCTTCAGGGACAAGGCGAGTCCGTAGCAATGGTTGGTGACGGCATAAATGACGCGCCTGCCCTTACTGCCGCGGACGTAGGGATAGCAATTGGAGCCGGCACGGACGTGGCCATAGAAGCCGCAGACATTACTCTCATGCAGAACGATTTGAGGCTGGTGCCCGCGGCGATTAGGCTTTCGTTTCAGACAATGAAGGTTATACGGCAGAACCTGTTCTGGGCGTTCTTTTACAACAGCCTTGGAATCCCGATCGCTGCAGGAGCCCTGTATCCGTTCTTCGGAATTCTACTGAACCCGGTTTTTGCCGCAGCCGCAATGGCGTTGAGTTCCGTTTCAGTGGTCAGCAACTCACTACGGTTGAGGTGGTTACTCGGGAAACGGATATAGGCATGATCCATGATTGAATACGAAACGTAATGGGCAGAGATCTCGGGGATTTTCAGACTCCGCCGGAATTGGTGGACCGTATTCTGAAGGTATTGGGGCCTGTAGGGAGGTTATGGCCCAGAGTACTGGAGCCCACTTGCGGGACAGGCAATTTCATCACCGGCCTTCTGCGCTGCGGCTTTCCTCCGGTTGAAATCCGAGGTTTCGAAATCCAGCCCAAGCATCTCAGGGAGGCTGAACGTCATCTGGGTAAGCAATCCGGGGTTTCGGTTGATCTCAGGAACGCGGACATTTTTCGGACGAATCTTCTAACCGAGACGCCGTGGTCCAACTCGGGCCCGCTCCTGGTGTTGGGAAACCCTCCGTGGGTCACGAATTCGGAGCTGAGTTCTTTGGCGAGCAATAATGGCCCAGCAAAGACCAACCTGCGCAAATTGGCGGGTATGGCAGCCATGACGGGGGAGTCCAATTTCGATCTGGGAGAGGCCCTTTGGATCAAGCTTCTTTCGGAACTCGAAGCTGAAAACCCGACAATAGCTCTGCTCTGCAAGATGGTTGTGGCTCGCAACGTGCTCAGGTTCGCTGCCGAGCAGGGAATACCTATAGCAAAGGCTGAAATTCGCCGCATCGACGCGAGAAAATGGTTCGGGGCGGCGGTGGACGCATGCCTATTTATCGTGCGTATGGGGCCGGGCTCTGGCGAAACTACAGCCGCTGTCTATAAAGATCTCTTTTCCTCCAGACCCGACGCGATATTGGAGGGTTCAATTTTGTGCGGCAACCCAACGTTACCCCTCAATTCAACTGCCGCCGATGGACGCCTATCCTTGACCTGGCGCCAAGGAATCAAGCACGACGCAGTGTCTGTAATGGAGCTGACCCAAGACCTTTCGGGGGGATGGAAGAACAGAGCAGGAGCCTGCGTCAACGTAGAGCCTGAAGTCGTGTATCCGCTTCTGAAGAGCTCCGATCTGTTCAATGGCCGGCAGACCCGGCCCAGACGACATGTGATCGTCACCCAAAAACGAATCGGAGAAGCGACAGATTGCTTACGGGTCACCGCTCCCATGCTTTGGGATTATCTCCAACAAAACAAAGAGGTGTTCACAAGGCGAAAATCCTCAGTGTTTAAAGGACGCCCCGCTTTCGCGATGTTCGGAGTTGGAGACTATTCCTTCGCTGATTACAAGGTAGCAGTCGCGGGCTTCTACAGCACGCCCAGATTCAGAGTAGTGGAACCTGTCAACGGAAAGCCTTGTATGTTGGACGATACCTGCTATTTCGCAGCGTGCCAATCCGCAGAACAGGCCTCCTCAGTTGCTGATGTCCTGAACGGACATGCTTGCATGAGCTTCCTGAAATCCCTTATCCTAACAGGCGCCAAGAGACCTGTTACTAAGGCCATTCTTCAGCGTATCGACTCTCTGGAATTATTCAGACTCCATGACAGCAACCCGTCCGGCGATGACCAATTGTGCCGCTTCAATCCTTGGGAATCAAGATGAACTTCTCCACCATGTGGTCCGGGTAGTACGACTGCTTCGCTTTTCTTAGCCCCTCGACCCCCAAATCTTGTTCGCGGTTGACGTATTTCACATCTGTCCATTCCCTTTCGCAGAACATTTGATTTATCGCCGCATACAGTCCGGGAATGTGCGGGTTGGCTTTCTCGATGTGGATTACCGCAGTGTCATCATTAAGCAGTTCTCCTAACGCAAAGGCCTCGACTCGCGAATCGATTACAATCGCGGCACCCTTAAATCCTAGTTCTGAGTGGTTCTTCAGAGCTTCATAGACTGCCAGGTCTTCCTCGAACAGCTCGGAGTTTTCCAGGCAATCCTTCAGTTCGCACCAATCCTCTTGCAAATCCAAACATGCGTCCACCATTTGTTGATCGAGGCGGTGATACTCGAACTCGCAGCTCTTGGCAAACTTGTTCAAGTGATTCTTTTTTCTGTGATATCGGTTACCCGGGAGTTTTATCAAATTCTCCGACAGGTACACGTAATCGCTGTTATCAGGGTCTTCCACGATTTCATAACCGTCTTTATCCACGTAGCCTTCCACGAAGTCTTTGCAAGCTCTGGAAATCCTGGGACTGAGAGAAATCTCCCTGAGGTGTGCTGTGAAGTATTTGAGAGCCTCTTTTTTGTCACCAGGCCCCACAGGACGCAAACCGAAAGGTTCTTCCTCCTTGGGCCTCATGACGATCAGGAGGCAGCCGTTATGTTGGCTCCACACGGGTCTATATCGACAACGCCACATGAACAAATTTGTAAAAGTCAGTTCAGATGCTTTCGGCTTGTCGGCCGCCAGGAGTGCCCTGAAAATGTCCTTGTCCGAAAGCTCTATAGGCTTGAATTCAAGCATTAGCCGTCTCCCGATCAATCCTCAAGTTAGATCGGGGGATTTCATCGAATCACCCCGAAGAGTCGCTCCCCTTAATTGAACCGATATTGTGAGATCGAAACAGTGCCTTTCCCTTGCCTCTCTCGATCCCTCAATGTATTTTAGTCACGTGAAGAATACAATTCTGCACTTGGAACAGGCAGCCTTTAAGGAACTATAATCATGGATGAACGAGAACTCAAAGATTTGATAATGAAAAAGCAGTCCAGTGGGAAAATTTCCTGCAAAGTGGCATGCGAAATCGCCGATCAGACCGGAACCCCGAGAAGAGAAATAGGACGAATGATTGATGAGCTAAGCATCAAAATACATTCGTGTCAGCTCGGCTGCTTTGATTAGCAACCGGCTGAACTGTTACGAATTGGGTGGCAGTTAGAGATCTCCGGCTTCTCTAGCCTCCCTGAACAAAGGCATTGTGACGTCCTGTTTGGTTCGATGAATGTGGAGGGTGATTCCTTTGTTGGTCACCTGCGTAACCGTCGCACCACCGATCTGCATTCCTGATGTTATGAAATAACCGCGGCCGTCCGGATCTTCCACCAATCCCTTGAATTGCCCCTCGCTGACCTGAATCACTCCCACGAGCTTCAACTGGGAGCGGTCAAACCTGCACAAAGGCATGGACGGCGGACATTCGCTGGGCAGGATTTCAGTGGGCTGTTTGAATGGATCCCTGGCGACAACGAAAGAGTCTTTTGTCACGCGTTCAGCTTCGGCGGGCATAGCCTGCTGAGTCTGAGGGGAAAGGGCACCCGGCGCCCTTTTCTTGCCTGCCGCCTCTGAAGCCTGCGCAACCGTAGGAACAGGAGCTTGAGACGGTGCTGGCGAGACCTGAACCGGAGTGCCGGCCGGCCGATCTTGAGGAGCGACTTGAGGAGGCACATCAGCCCCGGGAGCGGCCTTTTCGCCAGGTATCCTCCTGGCCGCGGGAATCACGGATGGAGGAACCTGTGGAGCCGCAGACAAGACAGGGGAACGTCTCCCTAGAATGGTGTCCACGGCCAAGTTCGCTTCGTCACAACCTGTGAGAAGCGCCAGTGCGGCGAACGCCAGGCCGACGCAGTATATAGATTTCAATGAAAACAATTTCATCGCGAAACCTCGGTGCTTCTATCACTTCTTACGGGGTTGGGCGGCTTTCTTCTGCGTGATCGCCTTTTGCTCTTCAGCAGACAAACGTCTGTACGTGACCCCGCTGATTTCCCCATCAAGAGAAATTACATCGAGCTTTTTTGCCAGGTCGCTTTCTCTGGACGTAAGACCGCCGGACTTGTGGAGCCTGATCGTCGGTACGTTTACAATTCTGGGCAGATCATTCAGACTCGTTAGAAACGTACCCTGCTTGGAATAATCGCCTCTCACGCTGAGCTGAATGGGAATCGTCGCGTAATAGAGTTCCTCGTTGACCTGTTCCTGACCCGGCGCGAATTTTGTCGCAACCAGGTTCGACTCCGACAACAGGTCCGTTATTCTCTTCAACAGTTGCTCGATGTCCTGCTTTTCCGGGAGAGACGCGACCATGGTCTGAAGCTTTTGCTCCAGCTCCTGAATCCTGGCCTTGAGCTTCGGGCCTTCTGCAAGTATTCTCTCCTGATTTTCTATGTCCATTCTTAGCTGACCGATCTGCTTTTCCAGAGAGGTAATCTTGTCCTGAATGTCGGCGATTACCAAGAAATAGAACCCTACCATCAGGAGAATACACACAGCGGCCACGATGAGTATCCGCTGAAGCTTCGTGACCTTGAAGAAAATCTCGTCTACTGCTATAGCCATTCTCTTACCCTCAGCGGAGGTTACCCACTATTTTGAAGCTCATGGACGCAAGCCCACTGGCTCCTCCAGCCGAGCTCACTATCTGTACGAGCTTTACATCGGAGAAGAAGCTTTGGTCCGCGGGAGCGTTCGGCTCCAAATATGGTTGTCTTTCCGTAAATCCTTCTCTGATCCTCTGAAGCCTCTGGACAAAGTTGACCACGACCGTATTGTCCACACCGATGCCGTCAAGTGCAAAGCTCCTGCCGGATTTGGAGATGGACAACACCCAAACTTCGTCGGGTATGGCCAGAGAGACTGCCTGAAGGAAAGGAGCAGGTGTATCCCTCGTTTTCGTGAGCTTTTGAATGGTATCCACCTGCTTTTGAAGGCGAGTTATCCTGGTTTTAAGCTCTTCTATTTCGGCATTCTTCTTTTTCAGGCTCTCAAGTTTCGCGCTCTGGGCTCGTCGCTCATCTTCGAGACCCGCGGCCTTCCAGGTGAAGAAGAGGTAGGTCAAAACCATGAGAGCAACTGTCGAAGCCAGAAGGGCAATTGACAGGATCGCAAACTGCTTGAGCTCGCGCTTGCGAAGGATTTCTCTGATCGGGAGGAGATTTATTCTTACCATCTAAACCTGCTTATCTCTTTCGTCCCTCAGAGCCAAACCAACGGCTATTGCCATGGAAGCTCCGACGTAGTTCAGATAATCCATGTCAAAGACTTTCTCGTTTACATTCAGACTCCGGAACGGATCCACAATCTCGACAGGAATGTTCAACTCAGCTTCCATAGTCGAAGCCAGCCCGTATGTCCGAGCGGCCCCGCCTGAAAGAAAAATCTTCTGTATCGGATCGTAAGAAATGTTGGTGGAGAAGAAATCCAGGATCTTCTGGAGCTCGGACACGAAATAATCAA
>JACRDE010000047.1 GCA_016212935.1 Desulfomonile tiedjei
GAGAATGTTCGTGTCTGGTATGCAAGAGCAAGATTCGAGCCGTCTTTTGCTGATATGGTGGGTCTCTCAGGCGCCCCATTCAGAATGATGACGGTTCGGCTCTAGAAGAGTCCACAAAGGGTAAGCGCTGGCGAACAAGATAGCGATCACGGTTGCCGTCGCAGCCGGGGCAAAGGTTCCGTTCGTCCAATTGTCTGGCAGGACACAATATACGGGATTCAATCCTGGAGGAACGTATGCAGGAATTCAAAGTACTGATGGTGGATGATGAGGAGGATTTCGTCAAAACACTCGCGGAACGATTGGAGATGCGAGATGTTTCTCCGGATGTCGCCCTGAGCGGAGAGCAGGCGCTTGAACGAGTTCAGGATGATGTTCCGGACGTAATGGTCCTGGATCTCAAAATGCCCGGAATAGACGGGATGGAGGTCCTCCGGCGGGTAAGAAAGGCATATCCTCAGGTCCAGGTGGTTATCCTTACTGGACATGGTTCGGAAAAAGACGAAGCCGAGGCCCGTCGTCTGGGCGCCTTTGCCTACCTGCAGAAGCCCGTGGATATGGAACGGCTCATCAAGACGCTCCGACAGGCATACAAGCAGAAACTTGAGACCTCCATGGTGGCTGCAGCGTTTGCAGAAGAAGGTGAGTTCGGCACAGCCAAAGAAATAATGGATGAAAAGAAGGAACGATAGATACGGGAGGACTGAAAATGGATGTAAAAGTGCTCCTAGTTGACGATGAACAAGACTTTGTAGAGAGCCTGGGGGACCGCCTGGAAAGTCGCGGTTTCAAAGTGAGCAAATGCCTGAGCGGTGACGCAGGACTGGCAAGACTCCGGGAAGGGCCGGTGGACGTCGTCATTCTAGACGTGCTTATGCCGGGCAAAGATGGGATACAGACGCTTCGGGAAATAAAACAGATGAATCCTCTCATTGAAGTAATCATGCTCAGTGGCCACTCCACCATCGAAACTGCAATCGAGGGTCTGAAGCTAGGGGCATTCGATTATTTATTGAAGCCATCCGAGACGACTGACCTCATCGGAAAGATTCTGAGAGCATATGCAAGAAAATCCGAACAGGAGGAACGAATACGGAGAGCCGAAATCGACAAGATTATCGCGGCGCGTGGCTGGTGATTCAGGCTTGCCTTTGTCACCGTCGCGGTTCTCGTGATGGGGCGAGGCCATCCGGTGTCCTTACGGTGTGACAACGGGACATGGCCGGCTGTATCTAGGGAATGATTTCGTTTCACTTAGCTAAATTGTTGATGCCTATCTGACCGATATTCACCCAATAACGAATTCCCGGTTCGCTCGTCGAGCGAAATAGGATTCGCCGAAAAACTGCTCAGACGTCAGGGGAAGGCGCAAATTCGACTCCGACGTCAAAGGTAGTGGTTTGCCTAAAACGAGTGGCCCCTTGCCATGGCTTGGAAGGGCACGGGAAACTCGCAAAACAGGAGTTGTATATGACCAGACTGGGAAGACTGGCCTTTACGGGGTTTTTGCTGGCAACATTCGTGTTCCTCGCCTTCAATCCAGCCTTCGCCGAAGCAGAGGCTGCCTCACAAACGGGGGCATCGTACCCATGGTGGATCTGGCCGGTGCTGCTTCTATTTGTGACATTCGCTATGGGAGTCGCTGCGGTACTCGGCGGAGTCGGAGGTGGAGTTCTCTTCGTACCGATCATCAGTGGATTCTTTCCATTTCACCTGGATTTCGTGAGAGGCGCCGGACTGCTGGTGGCCCTTGCCGGGGCACTCGCAGCGGGGCCCGGACTGCTAAAGATGAATCTCGCGAGCCTTCGTCTCTCAATTCCGGTGGCTCTAATAGCTTCGACATTTTCGATTGTTGGAGCGATGATAGGACTGGCTCTACCTACCAACCTCGTTCAAATAGCGTTAGGTGCTACTATTCTTGGAATATGTGCTCTGATGCTGACCGCCAAGAAATCCGAATTGCCGGATGTTCCGAAGGCCGATGCCCTCTCGCAGGCCTTGCATATCTATGGGGTGTATCAGGAGGCCACCACTGGGCAGGTCATTCAATGGAAGATTCACCGCACATGGCAGGGACTTGCACTATTCGTGGTCATCGGCGTTATGGCCGGAATGTTCGGGCTAGGGGCGGGATGGGCCAATGTTCCTGTCCTGAACCTGCTCATGGGAGCTCCCCTCAAGATCAGCGTGGCCACCAGCAAGTTCCTGCTTTCGATCACGGACACGTCGGCCGCATGGATTTATTTGAATAACGGCTGCGTCATACCCCTCATCGTTGTTCCATCCCTCGTGGGCATAATGCTGGGGTCTTTTGTCGGAGTTCGGCTGCTTAGAGTGGCGAAACCCACTATTGTTCGTTGGATTGTCATCGGGATGTTGGGTTTTGCCGGACTCAAAGCACTTCATAAAGGAGTTTTCGGATGAGAAAGTCCGATGTTGCCCATGAGCATACTCGAGGTGAAGATATGAAAGAGGATACAACAGAATCTCTCCAGGCGAGACCCGAGCAAGTGGTATACGCCAATATACTGGAGAAAGGAATGCTCTTTGGTTTGCTGCTCGTTCTCGCAACGTACAGCGTATATATGCTGGGAATTCTCAAACCCTTTGTTCCAATGGAAGAGATTACCAAGTGCTGGCGAATGAATGTGCATGATTACCTCGACCATTGTTCGATCAAGGCGGGGTGGGCCTGGGTGTCTCTGGTAGGCTATGGCGATTTTCTCAATTTCATTGGAATTGCCACGCTCGCGGGTATCACTATTATATGCTTTGTATCAATCGTGCC
>JACRDE010000505.1 GCA_016212935.1 Desulfomonile tiedjei
CAGGTACGACGAGAATCTGGAGAACCTGGAACGTATACATTCAATAATGGCCATGCATAATCCTGCTTGCAAAATTGTCGTGACAGTTTCCCCTGTTCATCTATGGGCGACCTTCCGGGTCGATTCCGACGTAATAGCTGCGAGTTGCAATTCAAAGTCCACATTGAGGGCTGTCGCCGATCAATTCGCCGTGAACCACGACAACGTGTTCTATTTTCCGGCTTACGAAATGGCCACTATCTACTTGCCTCTAATGGGCCGCTCCATTTTTTCCGAAGGCAGAGAGAATTTCCACGTAAACCAGGCAACGGTGGATTTTATCATGGAACAATTCTTTAGATTCTATTCGGATACCAGTGTTACCGATGGGCTCAAATAATGCTCTGTTGACAACCGTCTCCTTACACTGATAAAATTGGTCACTCGGGGAGGGAAATCCCATTTGGAGGGATTTTCATCCCCATGACTTCGCCCCGGAACACTGAATGTAACCTTTCGGGCCTGAAAAGGTTGAAAGCGGCTGCGTGCGCGTTCCGGTTTGCGTTGCTCGTCACTGCATGCTTCTGGGCAAGCTCGTGCACTTTGCTTACCCACTCGCCCCATATCAGCCAAAAAACTCAACTGGCGGTTCTGGAAGGAGACAGGGGTCTGGTAACAGGCCTGAACGGAAAGATCCCGTACCAGAAATGGCGTGTGCCTCCGTGGGATGACGAGCTGCGGTACATCTGGCTTGTGGGCAGTCACGATTTCAGAAGATTCGACAATGTGGAATTGATCCTCTATTTTCACGGTATGCATTCCAAAGACTATTATCGGGACTTTCGCGGCGAATTGGAATTGCTGGCAGCCGAAAGACCGAACCGGCCCTTTCTTTTCGTAGGATTTGTGGACACTCCCGACCTGCACGAATTCAAGAGCAAGGATCGTTGGGCTTCCCTGTCCCCTCCGCCGGGAGAAAGACCCGAGACTCTCTTCAAAACCGTAAACCGGGTGTTCAAAGCTTTTCGGAAAAGATACCCCCATATCAAGAAAGAAAAAACCACTCTCACGCTGGCGGGCTTTTCCGGAGGCGGAAGAGTTTTGAACTCCCTGGGGAACTGGCTCGCACGAAGCCCTGAAGACGATCCGTACGTTGAAGTCTTCCGCTCAAGATTGACTAAAATCGCGTATTTTGATTGCTGGTTCGACAAGGACGTAGTGGAGACGATTCCCACACTCCTAGAAAAGAACCCCGACATGAAAATCGTTGGAACCGTACATATGAAGAAACCGCTGGAACATGCCGTAACCATTGCGTCAAAATACAGGATGAAGGCCAAGAAGCAAAACAATCAGCTCATAGGATTGAACGGGCGATTGATGATTTTCAGGGATCACTCACACTGGAGTGCGATGATTTCAAGGCTGCGCGAAGCGCTGTGACCCCCGGGAAGAGACGGCTCATGCGGATTGCGTTCAAAGATAAGAATTGGGGAGAAACTTCTTGTAAGAGGTTTCTCCCCAAACCCCTTTTTAAGAACTTCTAACATTTCCCGGAATTCTCGATTTTCGCTGAGAAATGAGAATTCCGGGAGGGGTCAAAAGTTTCTTGGGGGGCGCGTTGGCTCAACACTTCGACGGTCTCCTGAAAGACAGTTTCTGCTGCAATTCCTTCAAGGCAAATTCGATCACTGCAGGACCGTTTTCTGCAAGAGAGGCAATCAAGGTCGGTTCTGCGAATCACGCGGTGTCCATCGCCGTAAGGCCCCACCTTGTCCGGATCCGTTGGACCGAAAAGCGCCACCACAGGGGTTCCTGTAAAAGCAGCTATGTGCATTGGACCTGAGTCTACTCCGACGTAGATATCCGAAGCTTCCAGCAGAGCGACTGCCTCTGCAAGATTCAACCTGCCTGCTGCTATTACAGGTGTGTTTTTCATTCTTTCGGCTATGGCCTGGATATAGCTGGAATCATCCCGGCTTCCTGCGAACACCACCATTGCGTCCATCTTCTCAATGACCAGATCGGCGAACTCGGCCCATGCCTGAATGGTCCAGAACTTGGTTTCCCACCTCGCAGCGGGATTCGCGTAAACGATCTTGCATTCAGTGCGGACACCGGATTCCTGAAGGAAGCGTCTCACTTTTTCCCGTGCCTCCGGACTCACTACAAGACGGAAATCATCCGCCTCGGGAGTACATCCCAGGTGAGTAGCGAAGAGGAGGTTTTTGTCCACAGCATGAGGTCTGTCAGGCTCAGGAACAAGGCGATCATGCTGAAACCAGGTATTCAGTTCTTTCGCGTCCGCAAAACCGACCCTGAGACCTCCTGGGTTGGTGAGAGCCAACAGACCGCTGCGGAAGGATGCGTGCAGGTCGAGCACAAAATCGTAAGGTTTTAAGCGAAATTTGTTCCTCAGCTCCCTGAGCGTTTTCCAGGTTGCTTGAGCAGCGGCTTTGAAGGCCCCTTTGGGTGCCCCCGGATCGCTCGTGGATGGGATGAAAATGGGTATTATCTCGTCTACTGAAGGGTCAGGCTCCAGCAGGCCTGAAAAGCTTCGCTGAACTATCCATCCGATGTGGCACGTTGGATAGCAGCGTTTCAGAGCGTGAGCCAAAGGCAGGGTGTGGACAACGTCTCCCAATGAGCTCTGCTTTATTATCAGGATTCTCTTTCCGGAAAGATTCATGGTGAACGGTAGCCCTGCGGTAATTCTAATTTCTTAATGCGCGCTTTAATACTGCGAGGAATTTCTCCTCGTTCTCCACTACGGTCTTTATTCTCAAGGCGAATACTTGATCCTTCTGCAGGAACCAATCGGGCAGCTTTACCCAATCCTTTTCCGTAACCACAATCGCGCGATCCGCAGCGTGTCTCAAGATGACCAGGAGTTCAGGATCTGTGAATGCGTGATGATCCCGAAAGACCCAGTGGTCATTGACGACCCAACCCAGTTGCTCAGCAGTTTTGCGGAACCTTTCGGGTCCTGCGATTGCGGAGCATAGTACCACCTCAGAACCTGTCAACTTGGAACACAAGTGCGAGCCCAGTTGATTCTCAAGGCTTGCCGGTTCAAATCGGCAGCGAAAAACTTCCGCATTGCCCAGATGCTTGGCAGTCTTTTCGGGAACGGAGTCGATCCCCACGAGCATCACCACATCGGCTCTTTTCAGAGCAGACAGAGGCTCTCGTAGTCGGCCCAGCGGAAACATGCGATCTTCCGAACCGTTGAGCAATACGATGTCAAGCCGCCGTGAAACAGGGAGATGCTGGAATCCATCATCAAGGACGGCAACATCGCACTGGAACAACTCAAGAGCAGCCTGTACCGGATGAATTCTCTCACGGCCGATTATGACTGGAATTCCGGGCGCGCGATTCGCTATCAAATAGGGTTCGTCTCCGGAAACTGCGGGGCCAACAGCGGGTTTACCTGAGCAGCCGTCATTGACTACCAGATAACTACTGCTATTTGATCCTTTGTATCCTCTGCTGACCACAACAGGCCTGAAACCTTCACTGCGAAGCAACTCCGCCAGGTAAATCACGAATGGAGTTTTGCCGCTGCCCCCGATGAGGACGTTTCCCACCGATATTACAGGGATCGGAGGATCGATTCCGTTAAACAGACCCCACGAGTAAAGCTGCTCCCTGAGCTTCTGGACAGCGAAATAGCCGACAGCAGGAACAGCCAGGAGCGAAGAAAGGCACGAGATCCCCTTCTTGAAAAAAGAGATTCGCATCCGATTATTACTGAAGTTTTCCGACAAGATGCCGCTCCTAGCGGTCTCCTGTTTCGCTGAGGCGTGTGTCATTATGGCGGTCGGCATCGGACGGCTCTTGGTCGGGGGCGAATTGCATACTGTAGAGTCTCGCAAATGCGCCTTTCATGGTCAGCAATTCATCATGGCTGCCCTGCTCGGCCACCTGCCCGCCGACAAGCACGTAGATCCTATCGACATTTCGTATTGTGGAAAGCCTGTGTGCCACGACGATTGTGGTTCGGCCTCTCATCAGTACTTCCAACGCGCTCTGGACCGCCTTCTCAGAATCAGAGTCAAGGTTCGATGTGGCTTCGTCAAGTATCAGCACAGGTGGATTCTTCAGCAACGCCCTGGCAATAGCAATTCGCTGTCGTTCGCCTCCGGACAGTTTTATGCCGTTCTCTCCTATGAATGTGTCGTACCCATTCGGCAAAGCCATGATAAAATCGTGAGCATGAGCAGCCCTGGCCGCATCTATGACGCTCTCGAGAGACATATCCGGACGGCCGTACGCTATATTATTACGAATCGTGTCGTCAAATAGTATCGTTTGTTGAGTTACAATTCCTATCTTTTCCCTGAGGGATCGCTGGGTCAGGTCGCGCGAGTCATTTCCGTCAATAAGTATGCGGCCTTCAGTCACATCATAGAACCTCGGCAGCAGATCCAGCAATGTGCTCTTACCTACTCCGCTTTCCCCTACTATCGCCACGGCTTCTCCCGCCTTGACCTCTATATTCAAATTCTTTAGTACCATCTGGTCTTCATAGGCAAAAGAAACGTTCTCAAAAGCGATTCCCCTTTCTACAGCCTCCAGAACCGTTGCTGTCGGACGGTCCACCACGTCCGGCGCCGCGTCAACGAGAGCGAAAATCCGTTCACCAGCGGCGATGCCCTCCTGAATGGTCATATTGACCTCGTTGATGCGCTTGATTGGCTCATAGAGCATAAAGAGGGCAGCCATAAAACTAAAGAACGTGCCTGGGGTAGAGTGGCCGTTTACGACCTGGTATCCGCCGTAATAAACGATAGCACAAACCCCGAAGCCGCCCAGGGTTTCCATTACGGGATTCGAGAGCGCCCTTACCTTGAACCTCCTCATGAACGCATTGAAGAGTGTCTGGTTCACCTCATTGAACCTGGAGCGCTCGTAGTCCTCCATTGCAAAGGCTTTGACTATCCTGATGCCTGTAATTGTCTCATTGAGGCGCTGGGTGATATCTTCCAGCGAAACTAGCATCCGCCTGGAATAGCGCTTGAGTCTTCTCCCAAAGTGCAGCAATGGATACACGGCCAGCGGGAAGACCACCATGGCAATCAACGCGAGCCAGAAATCCCGATAAAAAACCACCAATACCAGCAGCACAACGGTTACTGCGTCACGCACCACGCTGGTGATCGCACTCGTCATGGCCCCCTGCGCCATGTTCACATCATTGTTCATTTTGGAGAGTAGCTCACCCGTGGAATGCCTGACAAAAAAGCCGACGGACATTTCCTCGAGCTTGGAGAACATTTCTTCTCGCAGGTCTTTGATGACGCTTTGTCCCACGTAAGACATCAGGAAATACTGGCCGAAATCGCAAACCCCTTTGAGCGAATAGACAGCGACGATCGCAATGGGGATGTAGATAAGCTTTTCTGAGTCTTTTTGCACGAAGACGTCGTCAAGGACAGGCTTCACCAGAATAGGAAGGACAGCCGTGGCAATAGCCACGCCGATCATGCAGATTCCAGCAAGGACAAGCTTTGCCATATACGGTTTGAGGTATCTAAGGAGTCGCTTATAGACGTACACGGATGATGTTACCCCGCAACCGGTCCGTCCACGGGTATGCCCACTATTACCATTTTCGCTTTGTCTGCTCTTCGGACCGTCTCACTGAAATCGGTTATCATTGTTTTCCCGGCTTCCACTGCCAGGACTATCGCTCTTGCCGTTATCATGCTGTCCACTGTGGACGGCCCTATTCCGGGCACATCGAATCGCATATCCTGCTGGGGTTTCGCCATCTTCACCACAACCCCGTTGGGTATGCCGAGATCACCCGCCCGGAGAATCGCTTTGTCCGTTCCTTCAATGGCTTCCGCGACTATCACTGCTGCACTCTTCACGACCACTGTCTGGCCGATGTCCAGCGCACCGATACCCTGTGCCATTGTCCTGCCGAACGCTATGTCTTTCCACTGCGTTTCGTTGGGCGAACGCTTCGTGAGCACACCGAGCGGTGCCATGAGCCGACCGGCCCACGGAGTTATCTCCTCTATGACGATGCCGTCCTTTCGGAATTCGTCTGCAATAGCCGCCAGCACAGTATCGTCGCGCCAGTCCGCCATTGAACGGATCAATCTCAAAGCCCGTCTGTCGAGTCTTAGGTTCCACGGCCTGAGCAGGTTCGATTTCTCGATCTTACCCGCCATGACAATTCTCTCGACGCCATGGGTCTTGAAAATGGAGATAGCCTTCTCGAGTTGCCCGAGTTTCAACCAGAACGTTTCCTTAGCAATGCGTTCCAGCGCAGGATTAGTGAAGCCACGGAAGGCTATGGCTACAACGTGAAAACCTCGGGTCGCTGCCTCGTCAGCCACGTGAAGGGGCAGATCACCGGTCCCGGCAATAAGTCCGATATTATGCAAGATCAGGCCATCCTAAAGGCGTGGCGGCTCAAGGAGACTCTTGCAGTGCCACGTTTGGATGTGGCCAGGAATTCCGCAAATTTCATGGCCTGAGGCGAGTGGCCCATTTCAGAGCGGATCCTTTCGACCGCCTGCTCTACTCTGAGGGACGATCTGAAAGCAAGCTTGAAAGCCCTCTTCAGATCACGGATGGTTTCCCTGGAAAAACCGTTACGTCTGAGACCCACTTCATTCAGCCCATAAACATATATACGGGACCCCGATGCCAGGGTGTACGGCGGCACGTCCTTTGCGACGCCAGAGACGCCGCCCACAAGAGCAAACTCACCCACACGGACAAACTGGTGCACAGCCACTATACCGCCGAGAATGGCCTTGTCTCCAAGCTCAATATGTCCGCCAAGATGAGCCGAGTTGGCCATCACGACTCCATGGCCAAGGGTACAGTCGTGAGCGACGTGACAGTAAGCCATCAAATAACTGTCGTCTCCGATAACAGTCTCACTTCGGCCGCGAACCGTTCCACGGTGGACCGTGACGTATTCTCTGATGATAACGCGTGAGCCGATGCGAACCCTCGTGTCCTCTCCCGCATAGGAAAAATCCTGGGGCGGGCCTCCAATGGACGCGAATTGGGATATTCGAGTGTGCGGACCTATGGACGTGCTTCCTTCAATCACCACATGAGGCCCTATTTCACACCCGTCTCCGATTACTACCTTTCCGCCTATCACGGAAAAAGGACCGATCGAGACTCCGTCACCTATAACGGCCCCCGGATCCACTGCAGCCGTGGGATGAATCATTTGGTATCCTTACGGTTTGACAAAATGGCTCTTTCAAGTTTCCTGATGCGGTCCAGCATCTCCGGAAGCCTCTTGAAGAGGCTTTGAGCACGCAAGAAGACCTGTCGAGTCATGGCAGGTACAGACCCCGCCATAATGGAGCCGTCCGGAACATTTCTATATATGCCGACTCTCGTGGCGAGTATCACCCCGTCTCCAACAGCGACGTGATCCCTGATCCCCGCCTGGCCTCCGATCAGTCCGTAGCGCCCCACAGAGGAACTACCTGCTATGCCCACCTGGGACGCGATGACTGTATGGTCGCCAATCTCCACGTTATGGGCAATCTGAACCAGATTATCGAGTTTTACACCCTTGCCTATTCGAGTAACGCCACTCAAAGCCCTGTCCACAGCGACTAGAGCCCCGATTTCAACGTCGTCGCCTATTTCTACGGTCCCGCTGTGAAACTTCTTCACATTCACAGGAAGGCCGGATTCGTCCGTGTCCCTGCAGAATCCAAATCCATCAGCACCTATGATGCTGCCGGAATGAATGATCACCCGTCTGCCAATTGTGACCCTGGGATATATAGTCACATTGGGAAAGATTCGGGTACCCTCACCGACAATCACCTGCCCTCCGATCACAACGTGAGCACCGATAACACTGCGATCTCCAATAACGGTGCCTTTGCCGATCACGGAAAAAGGACCGATACTTACATCCTGTCCCAGTACAGCTTCAGGGTGAACGTCAGCCCGTTCGGATACGCACGGAGATTCCGCGGGATACGGATAATATACTGCAGTAAGACGGGCAAAATCCGCTTCAGGGTTCCTGGATTTTATACAAGACCGACCTCCAGGATCCAGGCCCTGAGGAAGAATCACTGCACCTGCGGAGCTCGCTGCAAGTTTCTCCAAGAACATCTGGTTCGCAACATAGGTTATGTCGCCGCTTCCAGCGTGCTCTATGGGGCGCACACCCGTTATCACAGGGCCGGGCCTTTCCGAGGGCTCGGCCCCGAGGATTCGGGCCAGTTCGTCCAGAGTGAACGATGTCATCCGCTTTCCGATCAGACTATTTTGGAGGAGCGGGCTTGGGCTTTCCCGGGCCGGCAGACGGTGCAGGACCAGCAGGTTTGGCTTTAGGTGCCGGGCCTGCATCACCACTGTCTGCATCATACGCTTTTATCACCTCTTCGGTGATATCCATAGCGTCATCCGCTGAAAAAAGGGCGGCAGAGTTAAGCACTGCAGCAAGGTGCTTCTGTGCGCGAATTTTGGATATGACTTTGGTAATATCACGTATGAAGACTTCTTCGACTTCTCGCTGCTGGTTCTGCAATGCATTCTGGGCTTCCTGTTCGGCCAGTTTGTACTCGACCTCTTTCCCGGCGATTTCTTTAATCTTGCCATCCCTGGTCTCTTGCTTGAGCATGGCGCCCTGCTTTTGCAGCTGATCATTCAGGTCCATGAGTTCCTTCTTCTTGGTTTCCAAGGCTCCCCGCTTAGATTCCATGGCCTGAACCAACTTCTTTTGAAGTTCTTGAGCCTTTACAGACTTTCGGGAAATCACCTGGAGATTGACGAAGCCGAACTTGGCTTCCTGGCCCCAGCTTATTCCCGTGGTTACAAACACCGTTGCGAGCAAGATGCAAACGGCGGTCAAATAATACTTCTTCATGAAACCTCTCCTTTTTTATCAGACCCCTCGGCCGCAACGGCTCATGAAGTCGGAGCGGCAGCCCGGAGTTTAGATTGAACGTGTGACAGAGTCCAAACAATTTGTTGAAACATCAAAAATTCGGCTAGTACTCCCGTCAAATCCAGTCGCCGGCGCCAAGGACCTCACGGCGATTCGGTTCCGAACCGATGCATCCCTCTAAAACAATTGTCCCATAGCAAAAGCGAATGCTCCGGGTTCCTCACCTTTTTCCGGGGTGACCTTCCAGCCGTATTCGATCCTTATGGGCCCCATGGGGGAAATCCATCTGAAACCCGCACCTGCCCCAGCCTTCACCGTGGTGAGCCAGGGAGTATCCGAAACGTTCCATGCGTTTCCTGCATCGAAGAATACAACACCGCTGAGCTTCAGCTCATCCAACAGAGGGAACAGAACTTCAACATTCGCGAAAATGGCCCTGTCTCCACCCATAATATTGTTGTACCTATCTCTTGGGCCGATTTCGCCATATTTGTATCCCCTGACGCTCGAAATGCCGCCAAGCAGAATTCGTCGATCAAACGGGATGGGGTCGTTCCCAAGCTCTGCAAGGGCCGAGACGCTCCCCCTAATCTTGAAAATCGAGCGCCATATTAGGGCGTGATAGTACGTAGCATCTGAGAAATAGTTCGAGAACGAAACATCACCTCCGAATCCGGAAACACGGCTCCCAATGCTTACTTTAGTCCCGGCTGTAGGAATTACCGTATTGTTGCGGGTGTCACGATTGAGGCTGAACGACAATGAGTTTTCAGAGATATTCAGGTACTTTTGACCGGTCACACCGAAACGCTTGTAATACTCCACTACCGAACGAGCAAACACCGGCTCGAATCCGCTCAGCTTGCTGGAGTCCCGCGCAAATCCGGTACTGAAATTCCACAGACCATATACAGGGAATGCGAGGTGAGCGCCAAAGCCGTCGCTGTCTCTAACGAAATTTTGCTCCTTGTTGATATTCTTATAGCCGCGCAGCGATCCTGCCACTGACGTGTCAAAAAGGTACGGATAGGTGACAGATCCCTCGAAGGTGTTCCGCTTGGACGACAGGTTCGCTTTGGCGTTGGCAGCCATAGCCAATCCGAACAGGTTTTTCTCTGTGAGGCTTAAGTTGCCCATTGCGCCGTCCTGTGAGGAATACCCGATGCCGGCGGTCAGCGACCCGGTCTTTTTCTCCATGACCTCCACGTCCACGTTCATCAGGTCAGGCTTGGACCCGGGAGAGGTCTTCAGCTTCACGGCCTCAAAGAATTCAGTGGCCTCGAGTCGGCCCTTCGTGGCCTCGAATCTGTCAGCGCTGTAGAGGTCTCCTTCGCTGATGTCAAGTTGCCGTCGGATGATCTTGTCTCTAGTACGCTCGTTACCGTGAATATCTACTTTCTCGATTCTGACTTGCTGGCCTTTGTTAACCTTGTAGGTAATATCGAGAAAGTCATGCTGGTCATTCAACTTCTGACGAGGTTCGATATCCACGTAAGCGTAGCCGGCGTTATTATACAGCCTCGTAAGTCCTTTGAGATCTTCCGCCACCTGTGATCTCTTGAACCAGGTCTTGGGCTTCACATTGAGATATCCGAGAAGTTTTTCTTTGGGTTCGATGAGGTCGCCTTCCAGATCCACGTTTCTAACCTGGAAGCGATGACCTTCCCTAATGGGGTATTTAACCGTCACGCGGCCATCGTGGATGTCGACTTGTGGAGCGCCGACCTGCACGTTAACGAACCCGTTTTCCAGGTATTGTTGCATGATTCTGAGGCGGTTCTCGTCCAGCTTCTCCCTGGTGAACGTCCCCGAGTCATCCACGTACCAGAACCAGCTCTTTTCTTTCACGCTCATGTTCTTCTTGAGTTCGTCTTCTGGAAGCTTCTGTCGGCCGTCGAACACTATTTCCGTGAGATAGCTCTTATTGCCTTCGTCAATTTTGAATGTAAGTTGGGCTTCGTTTGTGGACAGCTCCTTGGTCTCGTGATCGATCTTCGGTTGATAATAGCCCTTCTTTTCGTACATCTTCTTAATTTTGTTGATATCTTCCCGGATCTTTTCAGTACTCGCAACTTGGAAGGACTTGGTGGTCAAGGTGTCCAAAATCTCGTCTTTTGTGAAAACCTTGTTTCCCTCAACCTCGATTGTCTTGATGGAAGGGCGCTCTTTAAGGACTATACGGAGATCCATCTCTCCTTTGGAGGTTTCTTCGGCCTGTATTTGAACATCATCGAAGTAGCCCATGGAATAAAGCTCTTTTATTTCGTCTCCCAGGGCTGCCCTGCGGAATGGCTTGCCCGGCTTCATATCGATCTTGTTGAGGATAGCCTCCCTCTGGATACGCTTGTTGCCCTCTATTTTGATCTCCCCTACTTTCGGCCTGTTAAGCACAACTGTCCCTACATCTGCGGCGAAAGACTTCATGCGGGAAAGGAGTTCCTCCATATCCTTGGCATCGGCGGAAAAGAGCCTCGGTTTGGGGC
>JACRDE010000499.1 GCA_016212935.1 Desulfomonile tiedjei
AACTTTTGACACTCGCCGGAACCCCTATTTCCTGACAGGCAATTAGGGGTTCCGGCAAATGATAGAAGTTTCTGGAAGGGGATTTGGGGGGAAACTCATTACTAAAGAGGGTCCCCCAATCTTACTGATTTGAAAGTGAATTCGTATCAAAGGTGCTTGCTTCCGGCGAATCGACGCGCAAACTGTAAATTGAGATCAGAAAAAGCGAAAAAGGACCTAAACATGAAAGCTAACCGTCTGGTACGCGAGAAGAGCCCGTATTTGCTTCAGCACGCTCACAATCCGGTAGACTGGTATCCCTGGGGCGAAGATGCATTCGAAAAAGCGCGCAAAGAAGACAAGCCGATCTTCCTGTCCATAGGATATTCCACGTGCCACTGGTGTCATGTAATGGCCCATGAATCATTCGAAGACGAAGAGACAGCGCGCCTCATGAACGAGACATTCGTGTCCATCAAAGTGGACCGAGAAGAACGCCCCGACCTGGACAACATGTATATGACCGTATGCCAAATGATGACCGGTGGCGGAGGCTGGCCCCTTAACATCATCATGACTCCAGATAAGAAGCCCTTTTTCGCAGGCACATATTTTCCCAGGGAAAGCCGCTATGGAAGAGTTGGCATGCTGGACCTTTCACCGCGCATCAGGGAAATCTGGTTAACTCGAAGAGACGATGCACTACAGTCCGCAAATAAAATCGCTCTGGCCCTTCGCCAGATTCCGGACGAATCACCGGGCCAGGCTCCAGGTAAAGATGTTCTCGCACAGGCTTATGACCAGTTGGCCCAGCGGTTTGACCCTGTGCAAGGGGGGTTCAGCGCGGCCCCTAAGTTCCCCACACCTCACAACATGCTGTTTTTGCTGCGGTACTGGAAACGCACAGGTGAAGCCAAGGCTCTGGAAATGGTCGAGAAAACGCTCCAATCTATGCGGATGGGAGGCATTTACGATCACGTGGGTTTTGGCTTTCATCGCTATTCCACAGATAACGAATGGCTCGTCCCACACTTTGAAAAGATGCTCTACGATCAGGCTATGCTTGCCATTCTCTTCACAGAAGCCTATCAGGCTACGGGTAAAGTGGATTACGCCAAGACCGCGCGTGAGATATTGTCGTACGTGCTCAGGGACATGACTGCTCCAGAAGGGGGGTTCTATTCCGCTGAAGACGCTGACAGCGAGGGCGTTGAAGGAAAATTCTATGTCTGGAATCTAGGAGAGATCCATCGAGTGCTCGGCCACGATGAGGCTTCACTGGTGATCAAGGTCCTTAACCTGAAGCCTGAAGGCAACTTCCAGGAGGAAGCCTCAGGCAGGCTGACCGGGCACAACATTCCTCACTTGACAAAGACCCTTCCGGAGATCGCATCCGGAATGGGCATCGCAGCGGAAGAGCTTGAGAATCGTCTGGAGGCTGCGCGGCTAAAGCTGTTCCTTGCCCGAGAGGATCGAATACATCCCCACAAAGATGACAAGATTCTCACAGACTGGAATGGCTTGATGATAGCCGCACTGTCAAAGGCCGCACAGGCCTTTAATAATAAGGAATATGCTGACGCTGCACGAAAAGCGGCCGATTTCACGCTTACGGTAATGAAAGATTCCAACGGCCGATTGCTGCATCGCTTCCGCGACGGGGAAGCAGCCCTACCAGCACACGTCGATGATTTCGCATTCTTCATCTGGGGGTTGATCGAGCTATACGAGACAGTTTTTGACGTTCGTTACCTGGCTGCGGCGCTGGAACTCAACCAACTGTTCACAGATCACTTCTGGGATCCCGACCTTGGCGGGTTCTACTTCACAGCTGACGATGGAGAAGAACTGCTGGTCCGAAAAAAGGAAATCTACGACGGAGCCTCGCCTTCAGGCAACTCAGTGGCTGCTTTGAATTTGATTCGACTTGGACGCATGGTTGCTGACAGCACGTTGGAAGAAAAGGCCGAGAAGATTGCCAGAGCATTTTCAGGAACGATACGCCAGTTTCCGTCGGCGTACACTCAGATGCTACTCGCTTTTGAATTCGCTCTAGGCCCGGCTTTCGAGGTGGTCATAGCAGGCTTGCCGGACGCGCATGACACAGCTGAAATGCTCAAGAGCTTAAGAGGGTACTATCTGCCGAACAAAGTCGTGCTCCTGCGGCCCCATGGTGAAGACTTCCCGGAGATTACCAAGTTCGCAGATTTCACAATGAATTACACGCCGATTGACCACAAGGCCACGGCCTACGTGTGCACGAATTTCAATTGCGAATTGCCCACAGATGACCCTTACAGGATGCTTGAAATTCTAGCTGCAAAGAATCAGTGAAAATTTCCTCAAATTTGGGTATTATTCCGATGGCGTTTTGCCGTCAATATTGCGATGCAGCCACAAAGCGCTGACCCCTCGGAGGACGATCTCCGTTCGGGGGTCGCGCTTGTATTGCTTTTAGACCCCCTCGGAGGATTTCACGAAATGAGCCTTTCTCAAAAACAGTTGGACGAATTGTGCGTAAACACCTTAAGAATGCTATCTGCCGACGCGGTCCAGAAAGCTGAATCAGGGCATCCCGGGCTCCCCCTCGGAGCTGCGGCAATGTCATACGTGCTCTGGACCAAGTTCCTGCGATTCAATCCGTGTAATACGCGTTGGCCGAATCGCGATCGATATATCCATTCCGCTGGTCATGGATCTGCTTTGCTGTATTCGCTTCTGCACGTGACAGGTTGCGATCTTTCTCTGGACGATATGAAGCAGTTCAGGCAATGGCAGAGCAAAACCCCCGGGCACCCTGAATATGATCCGGAACTTGGTGTCGAAGCCACCACAGGTCCCCTCGGCCAGGGCTTCGGCATGGGCGTGGGAATGGCAATTGCCGAGCGTTTTCTTGCAGCCAAATTCAATCGTCCCGGTTTTCCTATCGTAGATCATTGCACTTACGCGATCGTGTCAGACGGCGACCTCATGGAGGGTGTTGCCGCAGAAGCCGCATCCCTTGCTGGACACCTTAGACTGGGAAAGCTCATTTACTTGTATGATGACAATCATATCACCATAGAAGGGGACACGGCGCTCGCTTTCACTGAAGACGTGGAAGCCCGTTTCAGGGGCTATGAGTGGCAGGTACTCAGAGTCAGCGACGGCAACGACATCGCAGCCATAGAAGGGGCAATCCGACATGCTCAAACGGACACTGAACGCCCGTCCCTGATTATGGTCCGCACCAGAATAGGCTACGGTAGCCCGAAGCAGGACAGCGCAAGCGCTCATGGTGAACCGCTTGGAGAAGAAGCGCTCAAAGCAACCAAGGAGAAATTCAGCTGGCCGCTGGATCCCATGTTTCACATTCCCGAGGAAGCTTTGCTGGAATTCAGGCTGAGCGTGGAACGAGGAAAGAGACTTGAACAGGAATGGCTCGACATGTTCGAGGCCTACCGGGCCAGTTTCGAGGAAGACGCGGAGACTCTGCAGCGACAGTTTCGCGGAGAGCTCCCAGAGGACTGGGATGCCGACATCCCGGCTTTCGGACCAGATCCCAAGGGCATGGCTACTCGCGTGGCATCGGGCAAGATCCTGAATGCGATTGCAGGACGAGTACCCAACTTGCTGGGCGGATCCGCGGACCTCGCACCTTCAACGAAGACCCTAATTGCGGGTTCCGGGGACCAGTCAAGCGATGATCCGGCTGGACGCAATCTCCGATTCGGAGTAAGAGAGCACGGAATGGCCGCAATCGTTAACGGAATGGCCCTGCATGGCGGTGTGATTCCGTACGGGTCAACTTTCCTGATTTTTTCTGACTACTTGCGACCCTCATTGCGCGTGGCGGCCCTGATGGACATCCATTCCTTGTTCGTGCTGACCCACGACAGCATTGCCGTGGGTGAGGACGGGCCGACACATCAGCCTGTGGAGCATGTGCTCTCTCTGCGGGCCATTCCCAACTTCACAGTCATAAGACCGGCAGACGCCAATGAGACCGCAATGGCCTGGAAAGTCGCCATGACAAGGCACAAGCCGGTTGCGCTCATTCTCACTCGTCAAAACGTTCCAACAATAGACAGGGCCAGGTACGCTGCAGCGGACGGCTTGTACCGCGGGGCGTACGTTGTCTCCGACGTTGAAGGTCGCCCCGACGCCCTGATCGTGGCTACGGGTTCAGAAGTAAGCCTCGCTCTCCAGGCTCAAGAAAGGCTGCTTGCTGAAAAAGGCATTTGCGTGCGAGTGGTTTCCATGCCGAGTTGGGAGCTCTTTTCCGAACAACCCCAAGAGTATCAGGAAAGCGTGTTTCCAAAGGCGATCAGAGCTCGTCTGGCTGTTGAGGCCGGATCCGGCCTCGGCTGGGCAAAATGGGTGGGCTCGGACGGGGACATAATCTCTGTGGATCGCTTCGGTTCCTCTGCACCAGGATCCGAGGTGCTGAAGAAATACGGATTCACAGTGGAAAATGTTATGGCCAAAGTTGAGAATCTGTTGAAGCGGTAACACAATTCGTTTTCAAACAAGGCAGGGACTATCGGGCGGCGGCCAAATGAGAGACCGGTTCCGTCGCCCCTGCTGAACATGCCGGGCCGTGGCTTCTCCTAGTTGAATCGCTCGTCCTCCAGCATAATCTTGCCGATCTCAGTGACGATTCGTTCTGCCCAGTGCTCCGGATAGGTTGCATACAGGTGCCGCATGGAGTAATGCCTGAGGCCCCATTTCCAAACCATCGCGTCTGCCACGCACTCCAGCCTCTCTCTGAATCTTGCCCTGTCGCCTCTGGCCGCGGGCCAGTCCTGTTCCGGCGGACGCTCGCCTACCACGTGCCCGAGTTCTCTGAGAAACGCCCCGAGGAAGAGGTCTTCGGGCCATTCTTCGTGCTCTTCCCGAAGCGTTATGGTGTAATTGGGGCCACTCGGGGTACGTTCGGCTTTCGTGCTCATCCCGAAGGGGATTTTCAGGTTGGGTTCGATCAGTACGATCAAAGAACGTTTTTCCGACAGGAATAAATCCAAGACTTCTTCCGGCAAGAGCGAGAGGGCTTTTTCGATTCTTGCTGTCGTGTCCGCCCGCATGACGGAGTTCTTGGAATGTCGGCTTAAGCGAACGTGCTCGCTGACATATTCCGTGATTTTCAAGGCAGCTGCCTGCATAGGTCCTTCCTCTGAAAAGGTGTCACCACAAATTCGTGAAAGGGACGGGATTGGGAGTCGTCCGCTGAACAGCGGTTTCGGCCCCGGAACCTTGCCACTGTTTGAGAAGCTCCGTGTATTCTTTGTTGGTGGGGTCCATAGCCAGTGCTCGTCGTAGAGTAGCGATCGCAGCAGCCTTCTGGTTCAAGGCGTGCTGCACCTCCGCGAGGTTTTCAAGCATGTCCGGGCTGTCCGGCTTGCTGAGGGATATCGCTTTCTCTGCGAGCCGCAGAGCCATAGTCTGATTGCGATACTTCGGCTCTGGGGAAGTCGCATATAATTGCGAGAGAGCAGCATACGCCGGAGCGAATTTCTTGTCCAAGTCTATCGACTTTTCCAGGTCCTTGACGGCAAGCTCGTATTCGCCCATTTTCTTGTAGGCTGTGCCCCGGTCCTTGTGCAACAATGGGGACTCTGGGTTCATTTCGAGTACTTTGCTTATTTCCTCAACCGCTTTGTCGTGACGCCCTTTTCCGCTAAACGCCATTCCGCGATTGTGGTAGGCCGACGCGAATTTCGAGTCGATCTTTATGGTTCGATCGAAATCCTCGATGGCTTTGTCGAATTCCTTCTTGCGTAGATATGCCACCCCGCGATTGTTGTAGTACATCGCCTTTGTGGAATCCAATTTTACTGCTCTATCGAAATCAGCTATTGCCCGGTCATATTCGTGCTTCCCGTTCAGGGCAAAGCCGCGATTGTTGTAGTATCGGGCATCATTGGAGTTGAGTCTGATAGCACTGTCGAAATCCTTCAACGCGGAATCGTAGTCGTTCTTTCCGTTGAAAGCGAACCCGCGAGTATTGAGGGCCTCGGAAGATGTGGGATCGAGTTTTACCGCCAAATTCAGCGCTTCAACGGCACGGTCGTAATCGTTTACAGCGTTGTACGCGAATCCGAGCCTGGTGTACGCAGCGGCGTAAGCTGGGTCAAGCTTTACCGATTGGTAGAGATCTTTTACGGCAGACTGAGGATCTCCCTTGCGTAGGCTGACCTCTGCACGCTTGGCCCAAGCATGGGCCGAATTGGGGTTAATTTTTATGGCCTCAGACAATCGAGCCAGAGCATCGTCCAAGTTGCCTGCATCTTCAGCGTCCAACCCTGCCCTGAACAGATCGGTGAACTGGGATGCCAGGGCCTTGTCGGTTCCGGCCATAGCCAGGACAATAAAACAGATGACAAGGCAAAAGGTTTTTTTCAAATGCATGACATCTCCTCGAAAATCAGGCAAAATCAAGCGATACGAATGCCCCGTCGAGCAGGTAACACGCGGAGTCGCCGTCTGCGGGAGGTCTCTGGGGTGAAGCCAAGCTGTGCCGTTCGTGCCGAAAGTGATTTCCCGAAGTAGTCTTGTCCTAAGTTTGGACACTCCTCGTATGAATAGGCATTGGTATGACACGGCACATCAACCGCTCCGGTGATTTATACTTTGTTCGGAATACATTGGCAAGGAAGCTGGGCATAAAAAGGAGAAAACGTATGGATCTGATTGAGGCCATTAGAACCCGTCGCAGTGTCCGCGCATTTCTTGACGAGCCGATTTCCACAGAAACCCTCGAACAGGTGTTGGCAGATGCCGGTCGCGCCCCTTCCGCTATAAATATGCAGCCATGGGAAATTCACATGGTCCTGGGAGAAGAGCGCAAAAGGCTGTCCCGTCGATTGCTCCGGTCCTTCAAAGAAAATGCTCTCACGTGTGGGCCGGGAACGACAAAGCCCGTGCCTGAGAAGTTCATGATAAGAGCGCGGGAATGCGCAGATCAAATGCTTCCGTTGATCCAGAAAATGGGAGCAGATTTCAAGGCCTACGTCAACGAGGGAAGCCTGGACTTCTACGGAGCGCCTGCGGTGGCTCTAATATTCGTGGATGATTGTTTTCCGCCGGACAGGATGGTCGACGCCGGCTCTTTCCTCGGATATCTGGTGCTTGCAGCCAGCGCACACGGTCTAGCGTCTTGTCCCATCGGACTTGTGAGGTCGTACCAAGACGAAATTAAGGATCATCTCAATGTACCGGAAACAAAAAACCTTGCCATTTCGGTGGCTTTGGGAAAACCGGATTTGACGGCCCCAATAAATGAATTCAGGTCTGCCCGTGCAGAGTTACGCGAATTCGTCCGCTGGATCGACTGAAAACCAAGAGATTCGTTCCATAGCGAAAAGGTCCGGGGAACTCGATAAAGTTCCCCGTCAACCTAATAGCCTCTCAAAGGCCGGATTTTCTCGACCCGCACTTAGCCGGAAGTCGGCTTCGAAAGTATTCGTCTCTTTTTCTAATTGCAGAGAATCATCCGTTCACAGATTCTTTGTCGAGAGTTAGTTGTCGACTCGATTCCTCATGCCTGAACAGGTGCCTGTCAGTTTCTAGCTTTCTTCTTGGCTGCCATAAAAACCACTTCTTCCGGAGCTATATCATCACTAGTGCTGCTTACCTCTCCCGAGGTCCGGGTGCCCACTTTCTTGGCTCTCATTGCCATCCCTTCGGCAATCCAGAATTGCGCGTGATAGCCATCCACGCCCAGCTCATCGCCCGCCACTTCAGCCGGATCAGTGTCATAATCCTGGATAATAGCTCGGGCAATTGCCTTACCGAGGTAGGGGTCAGTAGGATAAGCGAGCGTGGCTGAAGTCGGCCCCGGTACAGACGGTATGTACATCTCCTGGGTCCAGATCACTGTGGGGCCTCCTCTGAAGGTCACGGCCTCTCTGGCCAAAATTTCCGGGAAGGCATAGGAGGCAGCGCTATCAGCCAAACCAAATGTTCTGTCATAGTTTTTTTGCGCCTGCGTGAATTTCTCGTCAAAGCGGGTCTGAACAAGGAGTCCGGCGCCCACGAGACTTACAACCCCGAGAACCAACAACACTAGTGCTATGGCAGAGCCTCTTTGGTTTTTCATGGACATCTCCTTTGCCACCTACGAGTCCAGAAGGGCCAGATGACGCGGACTGACTCTTATCACTCTTGTCACAGGCTGGCTCCAAATAGCTTTGGGTTTTCCGCTGGACTGAATCGTCTCCTTGGACACGTTGGTCTGATACGTCACCGTAATTTCCAGCAGTCTAACATTCTTAGGATCAGGGGACGTTTCCAGGGTCTCTCCGGTATTGAGGGGCACATCCCAATGCGAAAAATTGGTGTCTGTAGTGTTGTATTGGCGTCTGATCCTGAAATCCCTCACATTGATGAATGGATTTCCCCCGTTGGGCGACCAGCCCAAAATGGGAACGCCGTAGACATTCGAGTCAGGCCCACGATTCCGCCATAGGGAACCGAATATGGTCCCAGTAGCCGAGTCGTATAGATCACTGGCTAGTATAGTACTCGGATTACCTGTATAGAGCGTTCCGTCCGATCTGTAGTACCGGATCTTGTACGACACTGCAGGAACAGCGGTATCGCCAATCGCCAACAATCCGGAAATAGCCGGCGTCGCAATGGGGAAAGTCCAATCCTGCGTGCCTGCGACACTTGCGTTGGCCACGGCTGAACTCGTTTTCACATTCACATCGCACACAATGGGGGTCAGGGTTGAGTCATCCGGATTGGAAGTAGCTATGATTGCCCCCACGCTGCTGTTCACAGTAGTGGAACTCCTGTGCGGTACGGCAAGTAGCCTCATATTGGCAGCGTCCGTCAGCTTGAGGACACCCTGATACGTGGCATCGTTTGGCCGTGCATCACCAAAGACGCTGTTCCTTCTCAGCAGTGCCACCTGAGTATCGTTCTTGTCATAATACTGTATGACCATGTAGTCGCTATAATTGACATAAAGCTCGTCCGGGAACCCACTATTTCGTATCGGTTGGATCACCAGACTCGGAGCTCTCGATACACAGCCAAACCCTGCCGAATGAATGTCCCTGGCTATCAGTGCAAGAGCGGAAAATACCTGTTCGTCAGTGCTCTTGTCACGAAAGGATTCATGTCCGCGCGTACTCTGAAATATGAAGAACGATAGTGCTCCGGCGATGGCGGCCGATAGAATCACCATGCCGACCATCAGTTCCATCAAGGTGAACCCTTTTGAGTTTCTCATGATTCGCCTCGGTTTACTTACTTTTTAGTTAAGATTACGACCATTCTAAACTTGCGGGGGCAAGTGTTTACGGAACTACGAGAACAGTCCCCCGAGCCCCATCCTATCGTAATGTCGGTGACTGAGCCGGACTCAGGAACTGATCCATCAACCGTCCAATCATGGACCAATGAACCCGACGGCGAATATGTGGTCCATTGGCAGAAGTATGTGCCGTTCGTTTTAGTGGCATCCTGCCACCAAAGGTCTGTCCCTATTATGATTCCATTCCCGAAATCTGAACTCGTCGGGGGCAATCGCTGCGCGGTGCCCGAGCCATTCGGTTCCCTGGTCGGGGGATTTCCGCCTCTGAACCTCTCGGCAATCTGGTTAGCTGCAATCTGGGCGCGCCTTTGTTTCGCATTGTTCCTGTCGAATTGGAACGACTGAAATAGCATGCTGCCGACGCCTGCCATGCCGAAGAAAAGAATGCCAATTGCCACCATTACCTCTATCAGGGAAAAGCCTTTTTCGGATCCGACTCTCACGACATTCCTCCCTTTCAAAGTCCGCAACTACCTGGTGATCCCCAACAGCACTTGCCCGAAGGCATTCACTGATATGATCTTGAAATCATCCGGTTTAAGGGGGATGTTGGTTAACCTCAACTGGTATCCCGCCTCAGAGGCGGAAAACCCCCGTGTCGTAAAGCCTACAACAGGGCTATAGTCAGTGGCATTTGTATCCACTCCCGCTAATTGGTCTGCTAGGTCCCATACGAGATAATTATTGTCGTCATAGATGAAAAACTGACCACTCTCGTATCGGGCCTTCTGCTCAGCCTGGGAAAGTGTTTTCACGAATGATTTCTTCTGGATTATGAGCTGAGCTGCTCTCGTCAGATTCCTTGCAACAGTCCCAGTTGTCTCTTTTACGGAATCCGAATGATAGTAAACACAGTCGAATGTGCCGCCCGTTACTCCGGAGACGTAGTAAGCACCTGTACTCGGCGTCTCCGTGCTTCCCGTACTGGTGTCCAGCAACGTGAGACCAGAAATAGCGACGTAATCATCCCTTTTTACTCCATGATTCGCTGCCGTCAGCTGCACTTTGGTATACCACTTTCCCACAAGATCGATAGATCGTGCCCCGGTTACTTTTATGGCCATTTTGTTTTCCAATGCTTGCATTCTGGCAAGCATCAAGGCGTTGGCAATCGTGCGGGACTGTTGAGAAAGCCCGTACTGACGTTTCACACCCTGCTGGTAAGCCATGAAAGAAATGGAGACGATCACGGCCATGATCGTGCCCACAATCATGAGTTCCACCAGCGTGAATCCTTCGTTAGAATTTTTCACGGCCCCTACCTCCCTTGCTCTCTCCGCAGCCCGACAGAGTATGAGAGAACCACTTCCGCTCCATGGCTGTCTTTCACCGAGATTGCAATCGGGAACGTGCCCGCAGTTGTCTCGCCGATTTGCCAGCTCAGGTTACCCTTTTGATCAATGACCAGGCCTGAAGGCCCCTGTTTAAGCGAGAATACTATCGTGTCGCCTTCGGGGTCTTTTGCCTCAATCCGAGCATTGTAGGTGTTTCCGGTAATCTTTTGGTCGACCAGCTTGGCCGTAGGGGGAGCATTGGCGATTTCGACGGACTTTATTGATGGTTCGCCTGATGATCCAGCAGCGTCTATCGGAATGACCTCCGCCTTGACCTTGTCCCCGGCCTTGAAACGATTCTTTATTTCCAGAAATTCCGAAAAGCCGTCATAGTAAGTTGTTTCAAGCTCATCGTTGTTTTTGGATATTTTCACTTCCGCTCGCAACGCGCTTCCATCAAGGCCTATGCGCAACTTTAGGGCATCCCCAGTCGCGGGCCTATCGGGATAGAATTTCACTTCTTTTACCCGAGGCACCCCTTCCCCAGCCGCAGCCGCCAGACTGCACCCCAGAAGGGCCCCTATTACAACTGAAACGGCAGTAAACAACCTTCCTACGTATTTCACCTCAGTTACCTTTCTGGCCAGCCTTTGAATTCCGGTTCTGCGTCGGGTTGCGCTTCACCCTCGCAGGGCCCCATCGCAGGTCTTCACTATAACACTTTCTCAGCGAGAATTCAGCACTGGTCTGCTCTTCGCTCAGGTACTGAGGGGTGATTGCGAGCAAACTTTTCCTCCAGAGAGCATATTGGGCAATTATAACGGCCGCGCGGCTCGAATGTGGTCCTGCGGACTTGAAAAAGCAACTCGCAGCTAATCCCCAAAACGTCGCCTTCTTGTGGCTGATAAGTCTCATGCAGAGCGAGTTAATTAACCTTGCTACAGGTCGTGGCCTTCCCTTTCCAGCGGCCATCGACAACAGAGTCGGACGCCTTTGCAAATGACCACGCTGCTGAGCTCGATGCAGGATGCCCCACAGCATCGACCAATATCTTCTGACTTACGTCCCGCCCGTTTGAATTCTACCCACGGCGGATGAGGCACCGTTACAACGCTACTGACTCGCTAGGATGACAGCAACTATTATGCCATAAGCTGGAACTTCGATTTTGTGCGCTGGCCGCTCCCGTCCATGGGATTGACCGCAGAAACCGATCCGTTCGCAATGACAAAATTTTGCCCGACTATGCCCTTAAATGTTATCCATCTGATTTAATTACAACTCACAATGTCAACCAAATTTACACCCCGGTTGCCGGGTGTTAAAAATGTTTATATTACGATATGATTAAGTACCGACAGACATCCGCGCATTCCAGAGACTTTCGAGTTCATGGATTACGGGTAAAATGTCGTAGAAAACCCTGCCCGTCGGAAAACTCAATGTCGGATACGAACTACCGAATTAAGCTGTACGGCCATGCCAGCAGCGACGCAGATTTTTTTCTCGTAGAGTTGGCCGCTGTACTGGAAATTGACCCGGAGTCCGCGCGTGCTTTGCTCGAATCGGTGCCCGTGATCATAAAGGAAGGACTATCCCTGGGAGAAGCCGAGCATTTACAGGATCTTCTCCGTATTATCAAGGCCCTTTCCCTCCTGGAATCGACAGACGGCGTGTACGCACCGGCCCAGGACATCTCGCAGAGTCAGCAGCTGCTTGATGACCGGCATCAACAACAGGAAGAGCACGAAAAGAGTGAAACGCTGCGGTCTTATGCCTGGCTGGGAGCTGCTGTCCTCGCGGCTGCGGTCATTCTGGTTTGGTTGACTGGCACCTTCTTTTCGTCCTACTTGAAATCGTCGGCTGAAAACAGGACAAAAGTTCCGGTGGAGAAGTCGGAAAACCTAGAGCCCCCTGAACCTTCACAACCAGTTCCTCTGGCAGCAAGCCTCTCAGAGCTCTACAAGCAAATGGAATCTGCGAATCAGAGAATTCAGAGTCTGGAATTTCTGCAACACATGGCGGAGGACGAGTTGCAGAGGCTCTATTCCACGTACAAGATTGATCCGAATCTGATTCGGGAAAAAAAGGTGGAGGTGGCCAGCTCAAGGCAAAAGCTCCGTGCTGAAAAAACCGCCTACAAGAATTTGAAAATTCAAGCTGAAGCCATCGAGGCAACCCTAAAGCGGTCCTCCAATTGACAGCTTCTGCGGATGCCGGTTCATCCGGCGATGGACATGCCCAAAGCGCAGGTCCTGCAACTCTATCGGTCAGGGTCCTTGTTCCCCTCTGCAGTTTCCTGCCTTGATTTCCGCCACCAGGTCCAGGATGTCCCGGATGGGATTATCGAATACCGTATACGCCCGGCCGACTTGATCTATGTGGTGACAGTCGCTTCCCCCGATCGAAGGCAGGCCCAGCTTTAGCGCAGCCTCAATTGCCGGCTTGTTCTGGGCGCCGCCGTTGACTCCGTTGTGAGTCTCTATGGCATCGAAACCTTCCAGGGAAAAGACCCTATCTCCGACAGATTCCCTCCCCCTGAACGGATGTGCTGGCACGCAGATTCCTCCGAGTGCATGAACGCTGTCCAGGACTTTGCCAACTTTCAGGTAGTTGTTTCTACCCCACTGGTTCCAGGAGTCGTCAAGCACACCGTACACCAGCACATGGCCGCTGTCGGTGGAGACCTCGATTCCTCTCAGTACAAGAAAGCCATCCGGGATATTCATCCCGGACACCGGCCATGAGCATCGGTATGAATGATGTTCGGTGAAACAGACTCCGTCCAGCCCCAGACGTCTCGCTACTAGGATAAGGTCTTCCGGGTCAAGGTGATTGTCCTGCGAGTATTTGCTGTGGCAATGCAGGTCTATTTTCATGGCCGGCAGTCTTCCACCTTCCAAATAGTTGATTTCTGAAGAACATATTATACTTCCACTTGCGGAAAGGCAACGGGATCAATCGAAGGCTTTGAGACTGCCATGCAAAGTTGCAATCCGGTCTTGACCGGGCGGGCGGCCCCAGCCATTGACTCACTCAGGGCAAATGGATATTTTTATGCAAACCCATCTGGAGGAATCGCGGACTTTCTTGACGAAATAGCGGGCACTACTCACGTCGTTCGGGACAACATCAAATTGATAAAGCCACCGGAAAAACAACAGAGTTACCCGGATAACCTGGAATACATCTATAAACTTGGTATGAATAAGAAAAGGGAAATAATGGACACCTTGTAGCCAATTCCCGGATTAATACCTGGAAGGAATCTCTCGAAAGATGGGAACGTGCAATAGACATCCCGATAGAGAGGCCGACTTCTCTTGTCAGAAAGACGGAAGTTATATGTGCAGAGAATGCGCATGTTGTCATAGTCCTGGCATATACTGCAAGTTCAGAACGTCTTGTGTTATCAACCTCTTGACGAAGGAAGGCGAGCTACAGCCATGCGGCAACCAAGAAGTGCAAGAGGCCCCGGCATTTGACTTCCCAACAAAAAATTGATCCTGTGGGATGACAAAACTGGAATGAGTGCTTATATTACGTTGCTGACGGAAAAGGCACGCTCCCTCTCCGTCGATCATTTTTAACTGCGGAATGCCCATATGACCAAGCGTGATTATTATGAAGTACTTGAGGTTCCGAAGACGGCGAATTCGGACGAAGTCAAGAAAGCCTATCGCAAGCTTGCTCTGAAGTACCACCCGGACAGAAACAAGGGTGACAAGGAATCAGAAGAGAGATTCAAGGAAGCAGCAGAAGCGTACGAGGTTTTGAGCGACCCTGAGAAGCGTCAGTTGTATGACCGTTTCGGACACGCGGGCTTGCAACAGACAGGGTTCAGAGGCTTCAGAGACTTCGATGACATCTTTTCTTCATTCGGGGATATCTTTGAGGAATTCTTCGGTTTTGGCTCCAGGGGTGGTCAACGCACTCATGCGCGCAGAGGAGCGGATATTCGGTATGAAGTAAGCATCAGCTTCATGGACGCGGCCAAGGGCATGGAAACCGAGGTCGATGTATCTCGCCACGAACGCTGCGATGAATGCGGCGGGCTTGGAACCAAGGATGGAGCCCAGCCTTCAGTCTGCTCAACATGCGGCGGGCGCGGTACGATAACCCGATCGCAGGGATTCTTTTCAATAAGCACCACTTGCCCGAAATGCCAGGGAAGCGGCACAGTGATCACCGATCCATGCAAGAAATGTCGAGGTGTGGGTCGGATTCTAATCTCCAAGAAGCTCTCGCTGCGCATCCCCGCGGGTGTAGATACTGGCTCCAGACTCAGGCTTCAGGGCGAGGGCGAACCCGGTGACCCGGGAGCCCCCCCCGGCGACCTTTACGTCTTCATTCGGGTCGAGCCGCATCAGGTGTTTCGCCGGCAGGACGACGATATCCTAGTGGCCGTGCCGATTCCATACAGTCTTGCGACCCTCGGCGGAGACATCGAAATCCCGACCCTGGACGGTCAGGATCATATGGAAATACCACAAGGGACACAGTCAGGTCAGGATTTCAGGCTTTCCGGAAAGGGAATTCCTCACCTCAGGGGCCGGGGACGCGGGGATTTGGTTGTCGTCGTATATATTCAGACTCCCAAGAAACTGAACAAAGAGGAAGAGGAATTGATTCGCAGGCTGGCCGAGATTGAGGGAGTCAAGGTAACGCAGAAGAAACGGGGCTTTTTCTCCAAAAATAAGTAATCGGCTTTTTCTCAGAAAGCGACTCAAGCTTTGACATGCTCCTCCTTGGAAAATGCGGTAGAGCCGAATCCGTGCCCCAAGGATGCGCACGTCTTGTCGTTTAATTGCGAGGAGTAAGACGAGGAAGCTATATCCATTTCCACGCAAAATAGATTGCTTCAGGTTGGCACCATCTCAATGACCTCATGTTGCCTTGCGCTTCCAATGTTGCCACCATTTTCAACGAGGAGAATTGCAGATGCTTTTCTTGCATGAACAGCTGGGGCTAGAGAATTTCTTTATCGTCAAGTATTGTTTCGGATAGGAGCCAGACCATGCGCGCTCTATTATTAAATCCCGAAATGCCGAAATCCTTTTGGACTTTTGAACAGTCATGCGAGTTGTCCGAGGCTAAGGCCCTCATGCCTCCTCTAGGACTTCTTACTGTAGCTTCGCTACTTCCGACTGAGTGGGAAATACGTTTAATCGACCTGAATGCAAGAGGCCTCTCGGAAAAGGACTGGGAATGGTCGGACATGGTCATGATTTCCGGGATGGTAGTTCAGAGCGAAGGTATGCTGGAATTGTGCAGGCAAGCAAAGCAGCGAGACAAGACGGTGGTCGTAGGCGGGCCATACGTTACTTCAGTTCCCGATGCGTTGCAGGATTCCGGAGCTGATTTTCTGATCCTCGGTGAGGGTGAGAGCATTATGCAGGAGTTTCTGGCCTCTCTGAGAAGTGGTGAGAAATCCGGTTTCTTCAGAGAACGGGAAAAACCTGACATGACGCTTTCGCCGATACCCAGGTTCGATCTGCTTCATTTGAAGGATTACGCTATCTGGGCTGTTCAGACTTCTCGCGGCTGCCCATTTGATTGCGAATTCTGCGATATAGTGAACCTGTACGGCAGAAAACCTAGATACAAGACACCCGAGCAGTTGTTGGCCGAACTGGAGTACTTCTATAGACTTGGTTGGCGAGAGGAAATCTTCATTTCCGATGACAACTTCATAGGCAACAAAACTCACGCCAAAGCAATTCTCCACAAGCTGATCCAATGGATGAAAGCTCACGGAGAACCGTTTACGTTCTGGGCCCAAGCCTCGGTAAATTTGGGGCAGGATCCGGAATTGATCGATTTGATGACCGAGGCCAACTTTCATACGGTTTTCATAGGCATAGAATCCCCGGATGAATCCGTTTTGACAGGGACTCGAAAATTCCATAATGTCGCTAATCCCCTCGGCGAATCCCTCGATAACATAAAGCGCAACGGATTATCCGTGATGGCCAGTTTCGTGATAGGACTCGATCACGAACAAAAGGGTGCCGGCAAACGTATATGCGAGTTTGTGGAACAGAACGAAATCCCATCTGTAATGCTGAATACTCTTCAGGTACTGCCGAATACGGCATTGTGGGAGCGGCTCAAACGCGAGGGAAGGCTTCTTCAAGACAGAACCAGCGGACAGTCCACAGGGGGAAGGTTCAACTATGTTCCCTCCCGGCCTGAATCAGAAATTATCGAAGAATACCTCGAAGCGGTGAATCGCCTTTACGAACCCAGCGGGTATCTTTCCAGATCTTACGGTTATTTTCTGGCCATGAGGCCGACCCGGCATTTCCTTGCCACAGGCGAAACAAGACCTCCATCCGATAATGACCGCTCCTTTGCGGAAAGGATGCGTGAACTCAGAAGCTTGCTCAGACTTATCTGGTGGCAGGGAATAATGTCTCCGTACAGGCTTCAATTTTGGCGTCAACTGGTAGGTATGTTCAAGAATAATCCTACTCGCACTAAGAAATACTTGGTCTGCCTTGCTACCGGAGAGAACATGTTCCGAATGAGGCAGGTCATCAGCGAGAGACTGAACCAGAAATAGATCGGAATATTAGAATGACCGGTGAAAGAATAGTCGTCTTGGGTGTCGGTAACATACTCCTCAAGGATGAAGGCGTGGGGGTTCGTGTTGCAGAGGAAATCCAGCAGCGCTACATATTCCCGAACAACGTGCGAGTGATCGACGGTGGCACGCAGGGCCTGTGGTTGATGCCAACCATTCAGGAAACGGATCATCTGATCGTCGTCGATGCCGTCCTGGGAGGCGGCGAACCAGGGACACTCTATCGTTTGGAAAGGAACGACCTTCCCACAGGTCTTCGAGCCAAGCAATCGGCCCACGACAGCGATCTAGTGGAAGCTCTTAATTTGTGCAATCTTCTGGGCAACGGTCCCAAGAGCGTAGTGGTCATAGGAATCCAGCCTCAGGATATTCAGCCCTTCGGGCTGGAACTTACCGAGAAAATAGCAGCCAGAGTCGAAGATCTTATCCGGCTGGTTCTGAGTGAACTGGAAAAACTGGGAGTAACTTCCGAAAAAAAAATTGAATCAATGCGGCCGCCTGTGTTATGAAGTACAACTTTAAACGGGGAAATTTTGCCGATCATCTCGGCGATTCCTTGGGGATTTTTATACTAGGAGGCCCGCACAATGAATCGAAGAGGGAAGGTTGTTATTGCGTCTGTCCTCGCGATAGCTGCCCTGGCCGCGTTCACCCTGGCCCATGCAGCCACTAAGATGCCGGAACAGGATCTGGTCATCAATACCACTGACGTATTCAAAGAAAAGAAAAAAGCTCCAGTTAACTTCTCCCATCCCAAACACAAAGCTCTCAAATGCATTGACTGTCATCACGAATACAAAGATGGCAAGAACGTTTGGCAAGAGGGCCAGGAAGTGAAGAAATGCGGGGCTTGCCACAAGTTTGAAGCCCAGGACAAGATCGTGAAACTCGAGAAGGCCTATCACGATCAGTGTATCAACTGCCACAAGAAGTTCAAAGCCGAGAAGAAAACCACCGGTCCCACCGCCTGCGCAAAATGCCATCCGCCGAAACCGGGAGAAAAGCCGGAAAAAGAATAAGAGATTCAGCTTATCAAGCCGAACTCGCAAACCCCCTCCCCATGAGGGGGTTTTTGTTTAGTAAACATTCAGTCATTCGGGGGAACCGACTAATCTAGGTTGTCATTGCGAGAAACGGAGCGACGAAG
>JACRDE010000501.1 GCA_016212935.1 Desulfomonile tiedjei
CCTCTCCTTTGGGTTCTCAATGGGCAAGACCGCAAACAGAACCTGAAGTTTGTGGGAGAATACCGCTATCCGGGCCGAATGACAGCGATCAAGAAAAAATTGTTCAGCACCGGCCGAATCAGCGCTACGGGCCTCCGGGCAAAACCTGCGCCGGTTCTTAAATTATCCCAAGGTACGGCTTGTATTTTAACCCGTCGCGTAAGTCAAGCGATTTTACTGACCGCCTGTGACTGCATGGACGCCAGGTTGCTGATTTCCATTTGCCAATTGATTCTTCGACATGGTACCATTATGTATCTCAACAGACATCTGGAGGTGGACATGGACGAATCCCGCAAGACCAAAGAAACCATCGCCGAACTCGTCGACAATCTTGGTGCAATAGGGCTGTTCATGCTGAGCGAGACTCGCGCTCTGCTTCGCCGTAGTTGGGGAGCCTCCAGAGAGGAGTTCAAGGCGGCCGTGGACCAAGCGGCACTCAATATGAAAAAATCAGCGAAATGGGCCGCTGAGGATGTTGAGAGGACAGCCTCCAAGCTAATGCAGTCCTGGGAGCTGTTTGACTCCCAGAAAAAAGAGGATTGGGACGCATTCCTGTCGGAGCTCAAGGGCCGTTTGGATGCCATCGGTAATATTACCGAAGAGACTTTCAACCTTTGTGTTGACAGGACAAAAGATGCATTGGATAAGCAATGGACTGCAATGGGCCGAGTCGGAGAAGAACAGCTCAAGTTCGTGCAGACACAGTCCGAACAAATGGCAAAAGCGTTCAAGGACCAGTGGGGCGTTTTCTGGGACACGATGGAGAAGACAGGAAAGAAAGTCGATCGAGCCATCGACGCCGCTTGGGAAGAACTGAAGAAGAAAGACTAAACCTCGGCAGAACAAGGACGTGCAGCTGCAACCGTTTCGAGGCAGATTCACTTGGAAAGCAGGGTTGGAACAGAATTATATGCTCATAGTGGGATTGACGGGAGGTATAGCCTCCGGGAAAAGCACCGTCGGACGAATGTTCCAAGAGTGCGGTATTCCTTTAATATGTGCTGACGAGCTGGCCCGCAAAGCCGTGGAGCCAGGATCTGACGGACTGGGCGAGATTCGACGGGTATTCGGAAAAGGAGTCCTGGACGCTCAAGGCGGTTTGGATCGTGCCGCAATGGCCAGAATTGTGTTTCAGGATCCCGGAGCGCGGAAGTTGTTGGAATCAATCGTGCATCCGGTGGTTTCAAAGGAAAAAGAGCGGATTCTCAAGAACCTGGAATGCGAAGGGCACGAGGTCGTCATAGTGGATGTGCCACTCCTTTACGAAAGTTCATGGGAAAAGGGCTTCGACCTCATAATAGTGGCTTATTCTCCCAAGGCGGTACAGGAGCAAAGGCTCGTCGTCCGCGACAACATGTCCAAGGAGGAGGCGCTGGCTCGTCTGGACGCACAAATGGACATAGAAGAGAAAAGGAGGCTGGCTGACCGGGTGATAGACAACACCGGCGATCCGGCGCAAACCCGTCGACAGGTTGAAGGTCTGCTCAACGAGCTGAAGACCCTTGCCGAGCGAAAGAAATCAGCTGAAAAAATGAGGTCGGGATTGGGATGATTCCTTGCACAAGGCTCTTACGATCTTTGATTGCTAAGGATATAATGAATGCGGACAAAGACACCGCATCGCGGTCTGTAGCCGAATCATTCTTCTGCAGGAAAGCTCTGTAAAATGGAAATCCTTATAGGAATCACCATTTGGGTGATAGTCTTTCTGGTGTGGTATTTCAAAACCTATCCGGACAAGATTAAGAGCATTGCACCAATTCACAATTTCAAGATGAAATGGCCCCGTGTCAAGCGGCCTGCGCCGTCAATCAAGCGGCACCCAAATGGCCGGCAGTCCGATTTCAAGCATTTGGTGGAAACTATAGAATCAGTCTGCGCAAGGGACCGTTTTGGGGCTTCGGATGCAGCCGCAATGGTGGAAGCGGTCAAGAAATTAATGGAAATTGAGCCATCAAGCGGTCAGATTTGGGAAGCTTACGCTCTGGACTCGTTGGAGAGCGCCGAGATCACCTGTGATGATTGCGGAACACCGGTTGAAAAAACCGTCAAGAAGACAGGAATAAAGATCCATTGCAGGAAATGTGAGAAGTGGCTCGCTTTGAAAAATTCAAAGGTTATGATTATTGATCCCAGTCGTCGCGATCTTGAAGATTGGGAAAAGTAGCACTGCGAAGAAATTTGGGGGACCAAAATGCGAAGTTTCAGCCTGGGGCTAGGGATATTCTTGGTTGTGCTTTTCGTCGGAGGCTATTTCAATGTGGCAGGGGCACCCATTTTGGATCGCGTTGATTCTGTCATCGGCACCAGTATTCTTATGGACTTGCATTACGGAGTGTTTTTCTTCGTGTACCGTGGAAAAGAGAATGTGGAATCAGGGATTACCAGAACCGACCAGAGTTTGAGAGATTTTCAGGATAAGCCCATCGGTATTGACAATAAGAAGCACTATCGGAGACTAGAGGACGCTTCCAAGAACTAGGTAGAGTTGATCCTGAACAGCTTTTCGGGGATTTGCGCCTCTCGTCCGGAATCTTGTGCCGCCAAACATTTTTTGAACGACGGCCGATCTTGCCACAAGCTCACAATGCATCTGACGTTGTGCGTGGAGTATCGACCATTTTTTCAATCATATGCAACGTGCTGTAATCGTTCAATTACTGGGGTAGCAAGGCTCCACAACATGTCATTTCGAGAGCGCCGAAGCAATCTCAGGCCGTCAGCTATTAAGATTGTTTCGGGTCTTCCCCCTCCGCAACAAAGACGAGCATTACTCAGTTGACCCGAGTAACAAAAGCGATACCGCGCATAGCCTAATAAATCTTGAAATTAAGCTTTATTCCTGTTATCCTTAGTACAACGGAAGAGATTTTGTCCAAGTGATTTGTGAATGTCATACATGAAGCGCCGGATGTTCGGCGGCGCCACTTCAGTAATAATCTTCATGTACTTTCTTCCTGGGAAATGATCGTTGAAGAACGCAGGCATAGGACACCACAGGCATGGAATCGAGAAATCCAACCTCGGATGATCCCATAACTGTAACTATGGGAAGGGACAGGGCTCCAGTGGGCTATCATCCAAGAATGGTTTCGGAACCACAATCTCCCAGAGGTACCGAGTATCACGATTACGATGAGGAGCCGGAAAAGACTATAAAAGACTACATTCGCGTCATTTATAAACGCAAGAGAATAGTAGCCATTGTGTTTCTGGCAGTCGTGGCGCTTACGGCAGTCTATACTTTCACACGTGTTCCCATTTACAGGGCAACCGCCACACTCGAATTTGACAAAGAAAATGCGAATTCGATCAACAACATCGGCGAATCACTTGCCCCTAACTGGACCCAAGCCGAATTCTTCGCCACTCAGTCAGGAATACTCAAGAGCCGTTCCATGGGCGAAGCGCTCCAGGACAAGTTGGATCTGTCGAATTCTCTTGAATTCAAGCCGGAAGACCCGAGCTTCACAAGTCAACTGATTAATAGAATGTCTTCATTGTTTTCGCCTCAGTCCAAACCCGTGCTCAGCAGCGATAGGACTAAACGCGATGCGCTGGCCAAAGCCACCATGGATAGGATCTCAGTGAAGCGAGAGAGCAACAGTCGATTGCTGAATTTGTCCATGGATGCCAAGAACCCGGAATTTGCCAGGAAGATGCTCGAGAACTATATTGAGATCTACCTCGATCAGAATCTGCGGAAAAGGCGTGTCATCAGCCAGGAAGCGGTCGCATGGCTCAGGGGCGAGCAGACAAAAGCCGAGGACAAGCTCGTGAAATCCATGGCGTCTCTGGTTAATTTCACTAACGAGCACGGAATTGTCTCCCTGGAAGACGCCTCAAACCATGTGTTGAGATTCTTTAACAGCACAGCGGAAGGATTGGTAAAATCGAAAGAGCATCGTGTCCAATTGGAGGCGTTGCAGAAAGAAGGCGCTACCGACGGATTGGCAATACTGCCATCCGACCTTAGACAGACGGACGCGCAGCACCTCAAGGAAAAGTTGTCCTTGTTGGAAGCAGAATACATGCAAATGCGGGAGATCTATTCGGACGATTATCCAAAAGTCGTTATGCTCAAAAAGCAGATCAGCTTCCTCAAGAACAGGCTCGCGGAAAATGAGAAGGTAGCGGTGAAAGCAGCCCTTGAGACTGCAAAATCTCAGGAAACGCTTCAGCAGCAAGCCTTTGAACTGGCGCGCAAAGATGCTATGAACAACAATTCCCTCGGCGTACAATATGCGGTTCTGAAAAAGGAAGTCGAAACCAATGAACAGATTTATAAGATCCTTTTGCAGAAATCTAAGGAGATGGAACTTAATATTCAGATTATCGGTAATAATATCAGCGTAATCGATCCGCCGATCACCCCCGTCGATCCAGTCAAGCCCAACAAGGCACTTAGCCTGCTGATTGGCAGTTTCCTGGGTCTGCTGGGGGGTATGACGGCTGCATTCATACTGGAGCAGGTGGACAATTCCATTCACACGACCGAAGACATAGAAAGGAATCTCAATCTTCCGAGCCTGGGAGTGGTGCCTGACATCAAGAAATTCAGAAAGTTGCACGGGCTGAACGGCAGTTCTTCGGGACACGAATTCCTTGCTCACAATTCGCCCAAGGCACCGGTATCAGAAGCAATCAAGAACATCAAGACCTCGATCTTTCTTTCTGTGCCCGCGACATCCATCGGGACTCTCGTGGTATCCAGTGCCGTTCCCCAGGAAGGAAAGACTTTCATCAGCGTGTCCATATCTTCGGTCCTTTGCTCCAATAGCAAGAAGGTCCTGATAGTCGACGCAGACTTGAGGAGGCCTCGAATTGGAAAGGTCTTCGGTCAGCCTGACAATATTCCGGGACTTACCACATATCTCACTCAGGAGAACGCGAAGCTTCAGAGTATCTTGCACAAATCGAAAATCCCCGGGCTGTATTATGTTGCAGCCGGGCCTCTGCCTCCAAATCCTGTCGCTTTGCTGGAATCCGAGCGCATGCTGGAATTTGTTAATAAATGCAGAAGAGTGTTCGATTTTGTAATTTTCGATTCTCCCCCAGTAGCAGGATTTTCGGATGCCAGAATACTGTCGAATAAAGTTGACGGCGTGATAATGGTTGTCAGAGAAGGGGCCGTGCCGCTGGAAGTGGTTCGCCAGTCGAAATCCATGATAACGTCCGCGAACGGCAGGATTCTAGGAGTAGTGCTGAATATGGCCAACGGTAGTTCTTCCTACTATGGCAACGGATATCGCGGATACTATCGTTATTATGGACACTATTACGGAAGCAGATCCGGAAGCGTGTCGCTAACCGCGGGCGAGCAGACCCCTCACCGAAAGGGCTGATTGCACAAAGCGTTATCACTTGCCTCATTCACTCGACACCCACATTATAGCCTAGATAATCAACTGGACCAGGCAGAAGCAGAGTCTCCTCTGCACTCAGCCGTCAGGTCGCTATTGTTTTTGTTCCCGAACTATCTTTAGGACATTGAGGCATTCGCGTGCCATCATGAGTTCCTCAAAGGTCCGTACCACAAAAATCCTGATGCCGGATTCAGGGTGGGAGATATCCAGGACGGGGCTTTCGGGGGTGGTCCTTTCCTGTCCGTTGTTCTTTGCGTCATCCATTACAAAACCGAGTTTGGCGGTTCCTTCGAGGATCTTGAAACGAACGGTGGAGCTGTTGTTGCCTATCCCGCCGGTGAATATCAGGGCATCGCAACCGCCCAATACCATTAGCATCGAGCCTATCGAGCGCCTCGCTTTGTGGCAGAACGCACTCAGGGCCAGAGTTGCACGGTCGTTACCCTTGAGCGCCGCTGCTTCCACTTCCCGCATATCCCTGCTCAGACCACTGATACCCAGTAAGCCCGATTCCCGGTACAGCATATCTATTGTCTGATCCGGCGAGAGAGAGTCTTCTTTCATGATTATGGGCATGAGCCCAGGGTCCACGTCGCCGGAACGGGTTCCCATGATGAGGCCCTCTACAGCTGTCATCCCAAGAGTAGTGTCAACAGATCTACCTCCATCTATCGCCGTGACACTGGCTCCATTGCCAAGGTGACAGGAGATGATTTTCAAGTCCCTGATGTTCTGCTGCATGAACTCTGAAACCTTCCCGGACACATATTGATGCGAGTGACCGTGGAACCCGGTCTTTCGGTATCCCCGTTCAGCGAAATATCGATAAGGGAGTCCGTAGATGGCTGCATAGTCCGGGATGGTTCTGTGGAAGCTGGTATCGAAGACTGCGACGTGCAACGCGTCGGGCATGCGGATTTGGCACTCCTCGATTTCTTTGATCATGGCGGGATGGTGCAGAGGGATCATCGGGGTCATTCGGCGGATTTCCCGGACCACGTCCGAATTTACCGGAACCGCTTCCTTGTATTTGCCTCCATGCCCGACCCGGTGGGCTACTGCCGGTAACTCATCCAAGCTATCAAGAGGTCCGTTCGTCAAAGTCGAGAGAATCTCGTCTAAAGCCTCTCCATGATCCGTGACGTCCACCAGTCTGGTTTCGTCTTCTCCGTTGAGTCCAACTCTGAACTCGTGGGTAGTCCCACTCAATCCGATCCTGTCCACTGTTCCTGAGAAAAGGACTTTTTCATGTGCCATCTCAAAAAGGGTGTATTTCAATGATGAGCTTCCGCTATTTATGACTAATATTTTCAATATATTCTCCTATTCTTTCATTTTCATTGTCCCAAGCACGACTGCTTCATTGCATAGACATTACAAGCTATGTACATTCGTTTATATTATTTCCGGCCAAGGGACAATGGCGCTGGATGTCCCGAGAGCCATGGAGTTGTACCTGTGCGCAGTCGGATGAGTAGCATCGCTGACCGGCGTTTCGGTTGGTTTCTGAAGCGAAGTCGGGCTGTTCTGATACTTGCGGACCAGGCTTGCCCGATTCGACAACCTCCGGGATCCTCAAGCAGTGCTCGACTTCAGCGCATTCTCCTGTGAAGGGCTAAATGGGAACCGGTAAGATGCTGGCCCTACTTCATCGTTTACATGTTTCGTCGTGTAATGTTTAGACATGGAAGTTGGCATATAGTTGGATAATTTCAGACAAGCCTTTTTCGACTTCAGATTGGATCACCTGGAGAAGCTATGAAAGAGATTTATGACGCGAACGAAAAAATCAACAGCATAAAAGCAGCAGTGACGGATGCGGGATTGTATTCCCCAAAAGTATTCGTTGAAAGAGAACCGGGCCCGACAGCAACGTGCGAAATTTCAAAAATGGAAAGCGCACTCAGCTCTGTAAGGTCTCTTCACACCGAATTGCAGAACATGGCGGATTACATTCGAGATCATGTCATTGCAGAAGTACGAGAACTCGAAAGACACATCCAAGAACCGGAACAGTTCGAGGAACTGAGCCATTTTCTTGAGCGTATGGTCACTGCATCAGACGACTTCAGGAAAGAATCGGAACTAGTACAGATTTACGGCGATTTGCTGTCTCTATACATTCTGTCGCTCTACAGACGCGGATCCGCCGGACGAGAAAGTCCCATACTCCGGATGATCCTGAAAAACATAACCCGCAGAAAAGCCATTGAAATAGACCAGGCACAGCTTGAGGACGCGATCCGGCGCCTGAAGGATAGCGTATGCATAGCCATCATCGCTAAGCGATACGCTGTTTACGTATTGGCAACGCGCGGATTGGAGACCATCTTCAGGAGCGAGATCGAATTTCGCAATCATGGCACCTCTCCGGAGGCTTTAGCCCTTCAGATTACAAACCTTCTGCTGAAGCACGGGATAAAACTGTCCGACGTTACCGACTTGGTTTGCGGCGGAGGAGACATTGGCACCCTGCCTGACGGAATCTACGTGCTCACGGAGAAGGTTCGTGACGAATCCTGGAAACGGCTTCACAACAGCTCGCTGAACCGAGGAGCTCTGGTGACATGGGAACTGCGACAGTTGCTCAGGCCCCAAGGCGAAGGCGATCGCATACACGCCTCCGTTTGCAGTCCCCTCTCTTTTTCTACGCTGAATTCGCATTCCGTGAGTTCACTCTTCAAAGAAGACCCGCGGGAATTGAAGCAGAACCTCAAAGGGTACGTAAAAGTCACTCCATTGAAGTCCATAGCAGCTTTGTTATCGGAAATTCAGGGGATCAATCCAGAGAACTTGAACCTGCTTGTGATGTCCCTTGATGAGCTCTTTGCTTCCGTAGCAAGAAAAATAGGGCCGCGGCTGGTGAGAGAGATGGCCGCGCAAGAAGCGAATAAGGCCTTGATAAATTTTGATTTCGGGAAAATCGTCGATTGGTTGAAGCAGGAAGACTTTGTGATTCCTCCGAACTTCCGTTTGGGCATGCAAGAGCTTGGGACCGGCGTGAAAGAGATCTGCGAACTTCTCATGATTATCGAATCAGGCAAGGTTTCTCATCTGCTGGAACGCAGCCTTATGCATGTCGTGGATTCGTATGCCAAACAAGTGGCAATGGTACTTGAAATGGCCTCCGCCGGGGATCCCTCGCAAAGGCCGCATTTCATAACTATTACCAGTATGATGGCCCTCGATCCTCACTTTCAGACCCTGTTCACCAAAATTCGCAACAGGATAGATAGCCCGCTTACTCCGATAATGTGCCTGGATTCTCTCGAGCATGAATACCTGATAGCGAATCACTTTTTTGAGCTGTATGTGAATCCGGACAAAGGCGACCGGCGCCTCCACTATTCTGTGGAAGAAAAGAGCATGAAGCAGGCCCTCCAAATCCTGGGGGCGGCAGGAAAAGGATTTGAAACGTTTTCATTCTCTCAGCTTCTGGACGAGGTCACAGGATTCATCAACGACGGGAAATTGCCTCCGGCCGATCTGGTGCTTGTTGGAGCGGACAACGAGGATGCGCTTCTGGCTGTATCGAACGCAAAAGATTATGGTTTGTTGAACAAGATTGCGCTGATAGGCGATCCAGAAGAAATCGTTGCAGGAATCCAGCGTGCAAAGGTTCACCTCAACCCGAATCAGGACCCGAAGGTTGAGATAGTAGCGATCAACCCGCTGGCAGTAGATTTTGAACAAAAGAAGAAGTCGATGGCTGAAGTATTCCAGAATTTTCTGAGGAATAATCCGGATTTCGTGGTGATGATGGGCAGCATGGATACAGCGGGTATCCTGAGAGAAGCCCTTGCCATCTACAAAACAGAGGAACCTTCCGGTGGCGAGCCAAAGAGAAAAATGGCGTCACATACGGGACTATTCGTGTTGCCTGACGGTCGGTTCTTTGCGCTTTCCGATGCTGCCGTGAATCCCGGCTTTCGGAATGCGGATTCCCTGCTCAATGTGGTTGAAAACCAATTGGACGTGGTGCGCAAAGTGGTTAATTCTACGCACATGCTCAAAGTAGCCATAATAACGGCAGTGGAAAAGGAAACCTCGGCCATCCCGGCCACGCTGCTTGCCGCGGAGACGGAACAGAAGGCCCAAAGATTGGAGGCAGCGTACGGTCCCCTGGTGGTTGAGGGGCCTCTGTCCTTCGATTTGGCTACTGCACCCGAGGTTGCTGAAGAAAAACATTACCAGGGAAAAATCATGGGCGACGCGAACTGCTTGGTGGCGACCGACATCAATACGGCAAACGTACTTTACAAGATAATGTCCAAGACCATGGGGAGTCTCGGACTGCTTGTTGACACTGGTTCCGTAATCACAGCGGGGCCGGGAACTGTTCCAATAATACTGACCTCGAGGGGAGACACAGCCCAAACGAAGTTCAATTCAATTCTTCTTGCTTTAGCTTATTCTTCCCGCTCGGAGGAAAAGCGTGAAAGGAACTCAGCGGGTGCGCCGAAGGTGATTTCGCGCGGTACTAGGTCCTAACGGACAAAAAGGCTTTTGACATTGACAATATCTCGCAATAAAAGAATTCTGTCGAGGTGGGGGGCGGTATTCGCGAAATCCCCCTTGCACTTTTGGTATGGGCTGCTATACTATTTGTTTTAGGGTAACTAGGGGTCATTCATTTCCCCACATTCCCGAATATATCCGGAGGAAGACAATGCAGTGCATAACCTTGAAAAAGGGCACAGAGTGTGCATTTATGACAAGTAAAGGGTGCAATTTCAACGGCGGCCGTTGCCATTCGGTCGTCGATTCTTGTGAAG
>JACRDE010000502.1 GCA_016212935.1 Desulfomonile tiedjei
TCCAAGGGGGATTTCGGTCGTTCTTGGTAATGAAGCTTCTTTCCAGCGGCTGGCAATTTTGTGAGAAAAGCGACTCCAAAAATAAAGACCGTCTCCGGTAAGGTATCAAGGGGGGGGAGTCATGATACAAGTGGAAGACGGCCTTTCAGCTATTAAAATAGCTTTGGTGCGCAAAAAAGTCAACCCCTGCGATTAAAAAATCACAGGGGTTGACTACTGACTCCCGGAACCTTCGATACCAACCGTGTTGTTTACGAGAATAGAGGAATGAGTAATTATGTCAACATATAATAATCGGATATGTTTTGGGTAGGCAAAATACCTAATTTGCCCAACAATCCGCGCCCACATTGTCTTGCATATGCAAGCTATCCTCTCATTGTTATGAACTCATTACTGGTGTAATATCAGTCAAACGCGCTGTCGGCGCGCTCGACTCGGGCGAGCCAGTTAAGCGTGAAGCTATGCTGCCACGCATCGAGAATGGTGTTCTTAACGCAGGCCAATAAGATGGCCTGCTGGCACACCAGCCCCCTTGAAGAAATTGGTCGCCATGCCAGCCGAATGGGTGAGATTGGAATCTGTGCAGCTCACTGCTCGGTCGCGGCCGTTCATAATGCGTTGCGCTGTAATATCTATCACATTCTGGTTAAGAGGTCAGCATGTCCGATTCTTATTCAATAGCAGTTATTCCCGGTGACGGAACAGGTCCGGAAGTGATCCGAGAAGGAAGGAAAGTTCTCCAGGCAGCGGCTGCGCTGTATGGCTTTTCCCTCGAATTCAATGAGGTCGACGTCGGTGGTGAGAGGTATCTGAAGACGGGTGAGATTCTTCCTGATTCAGTTGTGCGTGAACTCAGCGGCGCGCATGCAATATACCTCGGCGCCATAGGGCATCCGGAGGTCGCCCCCGGCATTCTCGAGAAAGGCATTCTCCTCAGGCTCCGTTTTGAATTGGATTTGTACGTCAATTTAAGGCCTGTGAAATTGTACCCCGGAGTGGATACCCCCCTCAAGGGCAAAGGCCCCGAGCACATAGACTTCGTTGTGCTGAGGGAAAATACTGAAGGCTTCTACGTAGGATCAGGGGGCTTCTTCAAGAAGGGCACCCCGGATGAGATGGCCATCCAGGAGTCAATAAACACAAGAAAAGGAATTGAACGACTACTAAGGTACGCTTTCGAAACCACGCGAGCGCGCAAGAGAAAGAAACTGACTCTATGCGGAAAGAACAATGTCCTCACCTACGCTTGGGATCTGTGGACCAGGGCGTTCAACGAGATTGCAGCAGAATACCCGGATGTAACCACGGACTATGCACATGTAGACGCGATCTGTATGTGGATGGTGAAAAACCCCGAATGGTTTGACGTCATTGCTACGGACAACATGTTCGGTGACATAATTACTGACTTAGGAGCAATGATTCAGGGGGGAATGGGTATAGCCGCCGGCGGGAACATCAATCCCAGCGGCGTCTCAATGTTCGAGCCCATTGGCGGATCCGCCCCAAAGTACACCGGAAAAAATGTCATAAACCCGTTAGCCTGCATACTTGCCGGTAGCCTATTGCTGTCCGGGATTGGCAAGCCCGAGGCAGCGAAGTCCGTAGAAGATGCCGTGATCAAGGTCCTCCAAACGGATGTCACCAGCCTGGACGCTGGAAGAATGGGACATTCAACATCTGAGGTGGGTGACCTGGTAGCCGGCTATTTGCGCTGATTATCCCGACGCAGTCTTTGTGGGCTTTGATGACTCAGTCAACTCACCAGCGTATCTGAGCGACTTTCCAAGGACCGTTTCATGGTGTTCGCGGCGGACACGTTTTTTCAGAAGAAACGCCACCCCGGTCGGAGTGATGGCCTGCAAATATGGCCGCGTTTTCGCCCAGAGGCGAGAGGATCCGGCCGAGGATGCGACTCAAGCTTTGACAACGACGAGCGCATGATTCGAGTTTGATGTATACTACAAAATTAGTCATACTCATTTGGGGTGCACCAGGTGACGCGAAGCATAATTTTGAGGAGGCGCCCCATGGTCGGGAATTTCGGCCCAAATTGAGCTCGGGTTTACGGCCATGCGTTCCACGTGTGAGATGAACAGCTCGTGGTAGAGGATTATAAACGAGCACGCCGAAGAGGTGTCTTTCAAGATTTTCAAGGGATCTCCCGTTTCCAGTGAATCAATGGAGAATCAACTGAAGGAATTTTGGGACAACATTAGGAAGGCCCCAAAAGCGTAGCATGAGACAATTATCGAACAATTGGAGAAAATGGAGAATCTCCTCAGGAGTGCTCCGCTCAGTCACACTCACTGATTGTCGCTTCATCATAATAAAACATTCGTTTCGGGCGAGAAGCGCTTCGCTGCCGCCGTGGCACACGATTATCAATGACCGATATTAATGACGCTCCGCTTAGAATCCTGCCACTCGGGGGACTCGGTGAAATAGGCTTGAATATGATGGCCGTTCTGTATGAACAGGATGCGTTCATCATAGATGCGGGCTTGATGTTTCCGGATGAGTCCATGCCTGGAGTAGATATTGTCATACCCGATGTGGACGTGCTTTTGACCCGGAACCTCAACATCCACGGGATAGTGCTTACCCACGGCCACGAAGATCACATTGGCGCACTCCCTTATGTTTTGAAGAAAATCCCGGTCCCGATTTACGCGACCGGTTTCACTATGGGCCTAATAGAGAGCAAGCTCGAAGAATTCAACCTTCTGGATACCACTGACCGGCATCTGATCTCCACTGAGCAACCGATCGATCTGGGGCCATTCGCGATAGACTTTTTCGCGATGTGTCATTCAGTCGCGGATGGAGTCGGGCTAGCTGTAACGACTCCGGCAGGCGTTATCATTCATTCCGGGGATTTCAAGCTGGATCCAACCCCGGTTGACGGTCGTCTATGCGATCTGGAGAAAATAGCCGCATATGCACGCGGGGGCCGAATTTTGGCCCTACTGTCCGACAGCACCAATGTGGAAAGGAAGGGTATTACTCCCTCAGAAAGCGCTATCAGGCCAGCGTTTGAAAAGATATTCAGAGAGGCTCGCGGCCGGATTCTCATAGCCACCTTTTCCTCGCACGTACATAGAATCCAGCAGATCGTCGATTTGGCGCGGGAATTCGATCGAAAGATCGTGATCTTGGGCCGGTCCATGGCCTCAAACGTTAAACTAGCCTCGGAAAAGGGCTATTTAGACGTACCGCAGGGCATTTTACAGGACGTCAAGGACCTCGATTCGCTGCCGGACGAAGGAGTGGCTGTACTGTCCACCGGGTCACAGGGGGAACCCATGTCAGCGATATCTCTGATGGCCTTTGACAAGCACAAATATCTCAGAGTCAAGCCTGGAGACATCATGGTGCTCTCGTCACGCTTCATTCCAGGCAACGAGAAAGCCATCAATCATGTTATCAACGAATTCTGCAGACGCGGGGCCCGCGTCATATACGACAAAATCTCTGACGTTCACGTGTCCGGGCATGCAGGCGAAGAAGAACTCCGTTATCTGATAAGATTGGCCCGGCCACAGTGCTTCGTTCCGATTCACGGCGAATACCGACAATTGCAGCGACACGCGCAAATTGCTTTGGAAGAAGGCATGCCTCCCGAAAATGTTTTGATCGCCCAGGACGGGGACATAGTGGAATTCTCCGAACGCGGCGCGACAATACTGGAGCAGGTGGAGGCCGGGCGAACTTTTGTTCATGGCAAAGGTGTAGGCGATATCGGGCACAATGTGCTCAGAGATCGACGCCTGCTTGCCGAGGTCGGAATCGTGACGGTAGTCATCGTCGTGGATAGAGAGTCTTGCCGGCGTGTGAGCGGACCTGAGTTCTTCTCCAAAGGTCTTACCTTCGAAGAGGTTGAACCGGAACTCTTTGAGGGTGCGCTACATGCAGTGGAAGAACAATTGGCGGTTCTGGATCCCACAAGCCTGGACCAATGGGAGAATTCAAAAGAGGATATCCGTTTGGCAGTGCGTCGGCACATTAATCGTACCTTGGGCAGAAAACCACTGGTGCAGACGATAATTATGCAGGTGTAGCCCCGAAATACCAAGCGCGCTCCTTGTCCTGACCAACCCTCTGCAATATCATGCTTTTTAGCTGAAGAAATGACTTCCCAATGTGGATTTCGTTGGAAACCGCGAGATTTTGCTTGCAATTGTTTTGCGGTTGGATTACCTCATATTTCGAGAATAGAATTTCAGTTTTGCGGGGCCGGCCCAGGGCGCCGCGAACTAGCGTACGAAGGGATTTATCACCGGGCCGCTGCTCCACTGGATTTTGCTTGACAAACAGTCTGGAGGCATGCTACGGTGGCGCAAAATTTAGTTTAACAGCTCTTGTATTGGAGTATGCTTCATTTAAGGAGGGTTTAGGATGAAGAAGTCGTTGATTATGCTGGTAGTTCTTATGAGCTCTCTCGCTCTGGCTGGTTCCGTTTTCGCTACGGATTGGGGCTGCTACACGACCCCTAGCGTAAAACCGGTTCCTTGCAAAGACGAAGTTCTTTGTAAAGGCAAAGCCAAAGGCGTAGAGAAACTTTGTGGCCCCTGCGCCCCCACGATTAAATGGTCCGGCAGCTGGATGACCGTCCTGAAATGCCCGGAAGTCAAAGCAGATAAGGTCGCAAAAGTCGCTAAGAAAGCCAAAAAAGCCAAGAAGTAATTATAAGTGTCATATGGGTGGGTTCAGAACCCTAGATACACTTTAGAATACAGATTGACAAAACATCAAAAAAAGGCCTCTTCAGGTATTGGAGAGGTTTTTTTTTGCCCCCACATCTCATTTGCTGCACGCGCACGCAGTTCGACGATGGTGCGCCGCAGGAGGCTTGATAACACTAAATGACTCAGAATGACGAGTACCCGAAGGTTCCCCTTCTCGATCTGGAACCGATACACAGACCTATACAGGAACGCCTCAGATCCGCGTTGCTGCGTGTGCTGGAGAGCAACAGGTTTATTGGAGGACCGGAGGTAGAGAATTTCGAGCAAGAGGTGGCTGAGTACTGTCGGGTCGGTTATGCGGTTGGCGTGTCGTCCGGAACTGACGCCCTCATAGCCTCGCTAATGGCCCTGGGCCTGGATCGGAACGATGAAGTGATTGTGCCCAGCTTCACCTTTTTTTCCACCGCGGGCTCGGTTCATCGCGCAGGTGCTCGACCGGTCTTCTGCGACATCGATGCTGAGACATTCAACATCGATCCGACTAAGCTTGAAGCGTTGATCACACACCGGACCAGAGGCTTGATTCCTGTCCATCTGTTCGGTCAATGTGCAGATATGGATCCGATTCTCGAAATCTGTGCCAAGCGGGGTTTGTGGATCGTTGAGGATGCTGCCCAGGCCATAGGTGCACAATACAAAGGAAAGATGGCCGGCGCGTTCGGGGATTGCGGCTGCTTCTCTTTTTTCCCGTCAAAGAACTTAGGCGGCATCGGCGATGGTGGCATGGTGATTACCAATTCTCCTGAAATTGCGGAAGAGGTCCGCAAACTGAGGGACCACGGAGCCTCCCAGCGGTACTATCATTCGGTTGTGGGTGGGAATTTTCGGCTCGATGCCGTTCAGGCTGCGGCCCTAAGGGTCAAGCTTTCCGCTTTGGAACAATGGCACGAGCAACGGATTGCTAATGCCAGGGCGTATTGTGAAGCTTTTTCTGACCTTCAGGAAAAGGGCCTGCTCAAGATCCCCGGCCAATCGGCCGGATGTAGGCATGTTTTTAATCAATTCGTCATAAGGGTTCCCGACAGAGACGGACTCCAGGAACACCTTGCGGCGAGAGGCGTTGGGACTGCCATCTATTATCCGATACCGTTGCATCTTCAACGGTGCTTCGATGGATACGGTTATCATGAGGGCAGTCTTCCAGAGAGCGAAAAAGCCGCCCGTGAGGTGCTTGCGCTTCCGGTTTTTCCGGGGCTTGTCGAGGCTCAAAGAGACAAGGTTATCCGGCATATCCGAGAATTCCTGCTCTAGGCTATTCGCATCGGCCTGATCGCGGAACGAAAAAAGGTCGACCAGCCCCGCCTCCGGCATCCTTGTGCTGACACGAATTTACAGTGAAGGCAGTAGTATCCGGAGAACGTTCTGTGTCTAAGGCAGATTCCAGCCGTGCGCCCTCCGGGACACTCGAACGCCTGCTGGAATCCCTGTCTTTCGTTCAGAAATGCGGGTTCCCGCAATGTGTAGAAGTTTGGAAGGAGGGGTTCGAGGAGTCCAGCCGGATGCCAGGTCACAAGAACTTCCTCCCTGCTTCTCTATTTCTTGAATCAGGGCTGCCACGAATGCGGCACTGGCTGACTGACTTGCCCGATGGAAATGGATTCAGAGGGCGCTAAACCGGAGTGCATTGAAAATCGAGATCAAAAATCGGTTCACCCGAGAAATCATCCTGAGCGGAGACGACGATTCAGCAAGGTCTTTCCTGCGCGCCAGGGTGAGGCCAGGAAGGGACATGTCCGGAGCAGATCTACCAGGGGTGAATCTGGTGGGATTGACTCTTTCAAAGACAGATTTTTCGGGCGCGAATCTTTCCGGAGCTAACCTCACCAGGGTTGATCTTACCGAGTCGGAACTGGGTGGCAGCAACCTCACGAGGGCTCTGTTGATTGGAGCAGCCTTGACCCGCAGCGACCTGACGGATTCAAATCTTACCGGTGCCGACTTGACTTCAGCGCAATTGGATGGCGCTTGCCTCATAAATGCCGACTTGTATTGGGCTTCCTTGATCGCTGCGAATCTCAACGGAGCTGACTTGTCGCAGACAAATTTGGCGAAAAGCAATCTGACATTGGCCACATTGATCGAAGCCGATCTGTTCTGGGCCGACTTGGCCGGAGCCAATCTAGTGATGGCCAATCTCACTCGGGCCACGCTGACTGTTGCGAACCTTTCAAAGGCCTGTCTCGTCATGGCCGATCTTTCCGGAGCGACCTTGGCAGGCTCTGATTTGAGCGGAGCAGACCTCACGGACTCAAATCTTTCGGACGCGGATCTCAAAGATGCTAACCTACGCGGGACTAACCTCACAGGTGCAATCTTATCAGGGGTGGATTTGAGCAGGGTTAAGCGGTGACCGACTCGTATCGGGACTTGCTATGAAGCGCACAAAGCGGTTTCGGAAAGCTCTTCGCGGGTTGGACGGCATGATAGTCTGGGTGCATGATATTGCCGAGGATGCCGCGGTCGACGGCCTCTCGAGGCAGCATTTGCAGGACTTGGTCATAGTCAGGCTATTGGATTCCGGCATAAAGGCCCTGGGGATAGGAAATGTCCCTGAACCTCGCGGCAACCCGTGGTTGAATGTGTTCGTCAACACAGTAAAGGCTCACGAGTTATATTTTATTTCTATTACTGTTAGGTTGGACGAGGTTGTTCGTCCTGTCAGGAGCCAAGGAACTAAAACCATCGGAACCACATGGGAAGTGTCAGACACTGTGGTCGTAGACAAGGGTATTCTAGCGAAAGAAGCCGAAAAATTAATTGACGATCTCATTGAGTACTTCGTCTATGATTATCGTGTTGAAAATCCAAGCTGAAATATTTACCTCGAAACCTGCTCGCACAACTGTGGGGATCGAGAGCTGAGTTACCTGCGATCTGTGAATTCTTCTGCGAAACCGCGCTCAATTTGCACCACATAAGTTAACATATATTATCAAGAAGAACTAATAACAATTCAATTTTGCATTACAAACAATATGCAGACTATATCGTCTAAGCGCATTTTCCAGCCTCCCGCGCGCTCAAGTCTTGACTTTTCTATGAAAATCAGATATGTTAGCAACATAAATAACTATCAAAGTAGATTTCTCTAATTCTATTTTCTCATGGGATGGGTGTGACACACAAATGAAGTCAGCCAAGTTTGTGGGGAATTTTCCTGCGGTCGTCCCTATTCTGCCCTTGAGGGACATGGTTGTGTTCCCGAACGTGATGGTTCCATTGTTTCTGAAGGGATCGCGAGTCGTGAAGCTCGCTGAGTCCGTTGCTGGCGGAGACAACCTTGTGGGCCTTTTCTATCAAAAAACCAGGAATCGCCTCGGCCTTGCAACCGAAGAGATTTCAATGGTCGGAACGCTTGCGAGCATACAGCACGTGGTTCGTCTGGACAATGGCGGCGTGAAGGCAATTGCAGACGGGATTTGCAGAGTGAGGCTCGTGAAACAGATTCAGGCCGAGCCCTTCTTTATGGGCGAAGTCAGCAGAATAGATGAGGAGTCTGAGCCGCAGGAGCTTGTTGAAACGCTGGTTCGGAGCGTGGCTGCTCTTTTCAAGGTTACTTTGAGCCTAGGTCGTCCAGTGAGCGATCATTCAATGTCAATGATCGAACGCGCGGATGATCCTGGTAAACTGGCGGATCTCATCGCCGTGTACCTGCCCTTGAAGGCTGAGATCAAGCAGAACCTGCTGGAAATAGATGATCCCATTGCCAGGCTGAAAAAGGTGTTTTCGTATCTTCATAATGATATCCAGACACTCCACCCCAAATTGCAGTCGGTGAACGATCCCTCGCCGGGTCCCGTGATCAGTCGGCGCCAGAGGGAAATGGGGCTCCGTCAGCAGATAAGGTCAATTCAGAAGGACATGTCAGGGCCCGATGATACGCATTTTTCCGAAATGAAAGAATTCGAGGAAAAAATACGCAATTCGGGAATGACTGAAGAATCCGTGGAGATCGCCATGCGCGAATTGCAGCGTCTTGAGCGGATTCCGCCCCATTCTCCTGAATATATTGTCTCCCGGACCTATATAGAGGTGCTCACTGCTCTGCCGTGGAATGTTACCACTCAGGACAATCTCGACATAAATCGCGCCCAAACGATACTCGATGAGGATCATTACAGCTTGCTGGAAGTCAAGGATCGGATCCTCGAGTTCCTGGCTGTACACAAGCTCAGGGAATGCAACAAAGGCCCTATATTGTGCCTCGTGGGACCGCCTGGAGTCGGGAAGACCTCACTGGGAAGATCGATCGCGAGAGCGTTAGGCCGTAAGTTCGTGAGGATTTCATTGGGTGGCATGCGCGACGAGGCTGAAATCAGGGGCCACAGGCGAACCTATATAGGAGCCATGCCAGGTCGAATTATTCAGGAGCTTCGACGGGCTGGCGCCAAGAATCCCGTGTTCATGCTGGACGAAGTCGACAAGATCGGCCAGGATTTCAGGGGAGATCCAGCGTGTGCTCTGCTGGAAGTGCTCGATCCCGAACAGAACAACTCTTTCGGCGATCACTATCTGGATATTCCGTTCGACCTTAGCAGCATAATGTTCATCTGCACGGCCAATCAGCTCGACCCGATTCCTGCTCCGCTCAGGGACAGGATGGAAGTGATTCGCATTCCGGGGTACACGGACGAAGAAAAAGAGGCGATAGCGGAGAAGTTCCTGGTTCGTAAAGCGATGGAGGAAAACGGCGTCCAGAATTATTCGATCCGTATCGCGCCGGAAGCTCTCAGACTGACCATCAGAGGATACACTCGGGAAGCCGGGGTCAGGAACCTGGAGAGGGAAATAGGCTCAATTTTTAGAAAATTGGCTCGAGACGCGTCCATGGATTTGCCTGTAAGGGAAGAAATCTTTCCAGAGGCCGTGGAAGAATTCCTCGGTGCGCCCAGATTCCAATTTGACCTTGCTGAAGAGACGGACCAAGTTGGAATCGCAACTGGATTGGCATGGACCGAGCACGGTGGCGACATAATTTTCGTTGAAGTCACAGGGTTCAAGGGCCAGAAAAATCTGACCATGACCGGCTGCCTGGGGGAAGTCATGCAAGAATCAGCTCGCGCAGCCCTGAGCTACCTCAGATACAACTGTACTGATTACGGCATGGACGATCAACTTCTTGCTGAAAGCGATCTTCACATTCATGTCCCTGCAGGAGCCATTCCCAAAGACGGCCCATCAGCCGGAATAACGATTGCCGTTGCGCTTACCTCATTTTTCACCGGAATACCAGTTCGGAGAGATGTGGCAATGACCGGTGAAGTGACCTTGAGAGGAAGAGTGCTTCCTATTGGAGGAGTGAAAGAGAAACTGCTCGCCGCCCGCCGCGCGGGGGTTCGGGAGGTTATTATACCGAAGCGGAATGAACCGAGCCTAAGAGACCTGCCAGATTTCGTGAAAGAAGGCATGAGAATTCACTTCGTCTCTGAAGTGGGACAGGCGATCCGGATTGCTCTCGCTTGCGAATCGGAGAACGTCTGGCCGGGGGGCTCGGTGGAACAGCCGATACTGCCATTGTTCCCTGAACAAGCTGGAAGCTACGTCCTCAACGCAAAGCCGTCTATATCTTGATTTTATTTTATTCCTCAAGCCTGGAGATCTCGCCGGTAAAGTGTGGTGACCGGATTGAAAAGGCAGGTAGGGAAGGACCTTTCTGAAAAGAGGGTCCTTCCCTTTATGTTCTACACCAGTCCCATACCCTTCAGGACCGAAAGCATGACCGCTGCGGCCATAACCGAGCCAATCTGGCCACCCGTGTTAGCTCCCATTGCATGCATCAGCAGGAAGTTCTTCTTGTCGTACTTTTGCCCCTGAGCCTGAACCACTCTGGCAGCCATCGGATATGCGGATATTCCCGCAGCTCCTATCAGCGGGTTAATCTTTCCACCTGTCAAGAAGCACATGATTTTGCCGAAAAACACGCCTGCAACTGTGTCCAAGCATATAGCCAGAAACCCGAGCCCAAAAATTGCAAGAGTCTGTGCCTTCAAGAAAGTATGGCCTTCCATTGTCCCCCCTATTGCCAGGCCCAGGAAAAGGGTCACAATGTTTGCAATCTCGTTTTCCGACGCTCCCGTGAGCCTTGCAACCACACCGCTCTCCTTCATGAGATTCCCCAGCATGATCGTTCCCATCAGGGGAAGGCCTTTGGGAGCTATAAGGCCAGTCACGAGAGTCACGACTATCGGGAACAGTATTTTGGTCCTCTTTGAAACCGTATCTCTTCCCACGGTCATTTTTATTACGCGCTCTCGCTCTGATGTCAGTGCACGCATTATGGGTGGCTGTATTATCGGTACCAGCGACATGTACGAGTACGCAGCCACCGACACCGGCCCCAGAAGGTGAGGCGCATATTGTGAGGTGACGTAAATGGCTGTAGGGCCGTCACAAGCGCCTATGATGCCTATGCACACTGCGTCCAGCTGTGAAAAGCCCAGAGCCAGAGCCAACAACAGTGTCAGAAATATACCGAACTGTCCTGCAGCTCCGAAGAGCAGGATCTTGGGATTCTCAAGGAGCGGACTGAAATCGGTCATGGCTCCGATCCCGACGAAAATCAACAGCGGGAAGATCTCGGTTATGATTCCAATGTCGTAAAAGAATTTTAGCATTCCCCCCGGTTCCATGACATCGCTCAACGGGACATTGACGAGCATGCATCCGAAGCCTATGGGAAGAAGCAACAACGGCTCGATTTCTCGCTTTATAGCCAGATAGAGCAGACCACCCCCCACGCAA
>JACRDE010000503.1 GCA_016212935.1 Desulfomonile tiedjei
AGAGTTACAGATAATTCTTTGAAATATAAGTTTTTATTTGATGCTGAGTGCGTCAGGTTCAGGTTTTCAGCAAGGAAGCAGAATAGTAAGTCCGCAGGGACGTTACTCGCGATTGCCTACCCTAAAGCGCAAGAGCCTGCCATTGGTTGGTTACTAAAGCGCTAAAGAACCGCTTGACACAAATACCACCATAGCCTATCCTTTTTGTAAAGGACTCTGGGAAAGAGTCTGCAGTATAATGAGAGCACCGAGAACAAAGAAAATCGTCGGGTACATGACAACTGTGGCGTATGTCGCCCTCATGGTGACGAGTCTGGCTCTTAACTGCTCTTGCCGCATGGTTGGGGCACAAGGCGAAAAGCGTCATGTGGCGCATGATTGCACGAACAATTCTGTGGAATCTTCCTCAGACGCTCATGATCATCTCACTCCTTTGGGTCGAGATTCTATCGTTGACCCTTGTTGCCATTGCCAAATCCTTCCGACTACGAGCCCTTATCCCCACATAGCCGCGGGGCCGGGGAAAACCTTCTATCCGAGCCAAAATTCGAGTGTCGTAACCCTCTCCGGGGTCCCGGTATTCGAGGTAGGAAACGCGACCGAGAATGGGGCTCCGCGTGACCCTCCGATATTTAAGTCTCAAATCAAACATCTCCGAACGGTCTTGCTGCTGATTTGATCCACAGCGGTTCGTTGCGCCTATTTGGTGGGTGAGGGCAAAAGCCGTCCTCGCACATTAAGTCACGCGCAGGTTTCACCACTGGTTTGAAGATCAACTCTCACCTAAACCTAGTGGACGAACCTGACCGTGTCGGCTTCCCTCTGGCCTTTATGGACATGCTTCCATAACAGTCGAGAAAAACGATGAAAAAGCTAGATGAAATCTTAGAGGCAATCGCATTCCTGATTTCGGTGCCTTTTGGTGTAGCCGGGGCTGCGCTTCGACATACAGTCTGTCAGCAAAGCAATGAGTCAAGGCCTCGGAAAGACAGAGCACAAAGACTCGAGGAGCCTGAAAGCCAGGGATCGAGACTCGTGCCGGGCAACCGTAGAACATAGCTGTTGCCTGGCTAGATCTTTGGGCGAGCGGTCTTTAGTTGTCGGCAAAGGAATTTCATCTCGAGGCTTACGCCTCGCAGTAACAATCGGGAGATTATCCCACTGAGCGTCTCATGACGCAGAGGAGAGGGCATTATGAAAAGAGTATTCTTGCTAGTGGCTTTTCTTGTTTCAATGATCGCCGTACCATCCGTGATGGCCAGAGATGCCAACCGAGACGTGTTACGCAGTGAGTGGAACGCCCAGCAAGTAAAAGAACAACAGGACCTAGCCAAGTTTACGACAATTGAGTCGGAAGCCTCCGCAGCGGTTTCCAGTCTTCAAGGAAAGCCTCAAAGAAATCCTGCGCATAATGGATCAGCGATGCATTAATCCGCTGCGGGAAGGGACAAACAGGAAATCGGGGATTACATTGAGCCAGAGGAACCATCATTTTACTGATGGTTCTCCAGGCTCAGCCACTTTATGGTTGTCTAAATTGGTTAGACATGCAAGCCTTGATTGAAAGAATTTGGTATGAATTCCACGACCATGATCGCAAATTCCGGAACGGAGAAATCGGTGACGACCACAACCGCTTCCAGAACCAAAAAGCCGCTCCTGAACCACGGAATGGTTCTCAATGAGAAGTGGGAAATCCTGCAGCACATTGCTACCGGAGGAAAAGGAGAAGTCTATCGAGCCAGACAGACGAATCTGGATCGAGAAGTCGTGGTAAAGACTGTCTCTGTCGAGTACCTGGCGGAGTTCGGAGACGACCAGGAGGAGGTGAACACAGAGATTCAGCGATTCCACCGGGAAGCCATGGCAATGGCTCAGATCCGCCATCCATACGTGGTTCAGGTTTACGATCAGGACGCAACCACTATAGTAAAAGACGGCGAAGAAATCGCGGTCCAATACGTGGTGATGGAATATGTTCCTGGTGCTCGTACGCTTCGTCACACAATGCACTATGACGGGTACAAGGACAATGAAAAGGATCTCAGGCATTGGATTCGAACGTACTTTCTTCCGCTGTTTGACGGACTGGAGACAGTTCACGCTCTTGGCATTGTTCACCGCGATATAAAGCCTGAAAACGTCCTCCTGGATGGCTCTACTCCTAAGATTACCGATTTTGGTATTGCAGCGGGCCCTCGTTGGACACAGCTCACCAGGAGCCACCATGTCGAGGGCACAATTACCTATATGGCGCCTGAGCAATTTATGGATCTCGCGGAGACTGACGCTCGGGCCGATGTGTACGCATTGGGAAATATGCTCTATGAAGCTGTTCAAGGGAGAATGGTGGACAGCAAAACCGCGTGTCCCTTGAAAGGCGTATGCCTTTCCAATCCCCCAACCCCGTTTTTGAAGGAGTTGGATCTCATCGTACAAGAATCCACCGCAGAGGATAAAGAAAGGAGAATTCCCTCTGTAAAAGCTTTACGAGAGGCCTTGGAGAAGCTGCTTGAAAAAGCCGAGGCCTCGGAGCGGCCAGTATTCAAAAGTCTGCACCGCAAGCAAGTTATAGCCATTTTGGCGGTAGTGCTTATCATTGTTGCAGCCTCCAATTTATACCACCACTTCGTAATGACCCACGATTCATCGACGCCTTCACATCCTGCCGTTACGGAGACCTCTCCTCCCTCTGAATTGCAGAAGACGCCGAGCAGCGCGGCCCAGATGCAGTCATCTGATGCTTCTGCGCCTACGATCAGCAGCAGGGACGGCACTAACATGCATCGAGTGCCCGCAGGCCAGGTTACATTTCCCAATTATTTTGGGTCCGAATCAGGGAAAGCCGTTCATGTGGCCCCATTCTATATGGATGAGACGGAGGTCACGAATTATAAGTATTTGGAGTTTCTGAACCAATCTATCTCCAGAATCAAAGTTGAAGGTGAAATAGTGTATGGCGACGGCAAACCGTGGCTGACGCTTGGACCTGTGTATGGAGGATACGAGCCCATCCTTTACAGGAACGGGAGGTTCTTGTTAAAAGACTCTTCGGCAGCAGCCTATCCAGTTGTCAAGGTAACGGGTCACGGAGCTTCAGCTTACGCGGCCTTTTACGGAGAACGTCTTCCCTCGGAAGTGGAATGGCTGCATGCAGCTGGACGGAGGAAAGTCCCGACCAAAGATGGGCTTGATGTTGGTCCGGTTCCTTCCCGAGGGTCTGACGAGCTGGAAAAGGAGATGGAGAGTTGGGCTGGTGGATTCAAGGAGGCCCCACAGACTCCAAGAGAATCGAGTCCGGAGGATCTGGCAGATGGTTCCGCTTCGGAAGGATCTTCCCAAATTCCTCACCCAGTGACTCGCTTCGGGCCAAGTGCAGATGGCATACGGGGATTGAACCAAAACGTCAGCGAATGGGGCACAAGGCAAGCAGTCTCGACGAATTCACCTGCACAATTCGTAATACTTGGAGGTCTCAGGGGCACTGTGTTGCAGGCATCCACGCTTTTCCCCGGCGTTGCCCAAGATCCTTCCACCGCGTTCGCAGACGTGGGGTTCCGCTGTGTCGTGAGCATGAGGAACGAATAGCGAAAACTTCTCAAATGTGGGCAGGCTGATAACGCCTCCATCCCACCAACATAAAACCTAGTTGCAGACGAGTATCACGGTAATATCGTCTTTGCCTCCTTTCCCCTTGGCAGCAGTCACTAGAGTGCTACATGCCTGTTCGGGTTCGGATGAAGTTTCCACAATCGCAAGAATTTCGTCGTCTTCCAACATATCCGTAAGTCCATCGGAACACAGGAGCAGACACACATTGTCGTCCCAGGGCCAAAGACAAACCTCTGATTCTACATCATCGGTTACGCCCAGGGCTTCGGTGAGCCCGTGACGCTGATGATGCGTGCGGGCCTGCTCTCTAGTTATGAGCCCTTCTTTCAGCCATTCAAATACGAATGTGTGGTCGTCAGTGAGGAGTTCTATTTGACTCTGCCGGATTATATATGCCCGGCTGTCTCCCACATGGCCAATCGTCACCTCATGGTCAACTATGAGAGCTACAAGCAATGTGGTCCCCATTTCTTCCCATGCAGGATTGTTCAAGGATTTTTCGAAGATGGATTTGTTGGCGATAGCTATTGCTTCGCGAACGACCTGCTCGGCTTCTTTTCCTGCCTTAAGTCCTTCTCGAACCGATGTTGCGGTCACCTCAACGGCTGTTCTACTCGCCACTTCCCCAGCGTTATGGCCGCCCATGCCATCGGCCACAATGAATAGGCCCAGATCTGGATTCAGATACAGACTGTCCTCATTGGTCGATCTGCGTTTGCCTGGAACTGTCCAATGCCCGATTTTCAATTTCTTTCTCTCCTGATGCTATTTCAAGCATTTGGCCTGATTTCGCCGCATGGGCAAAAGATTTCTGTTGCTTACATAAGAATAGGACTCATTCAGTAGAGTTGACAAGTGGCAACGGCCGATTCCACTCTCAGGCTAGCGGATGGGTTTGTCGCGGGCCGACGTACCTACCGTTTGGCTCGAATTCTTGCCATAAAGATTTGGCCACGGCTTGACTTCCAAGAAAACAGAACCATTGTTTTAAGAAATGGAGTATAGAGTGTGAATCGTCTGCTACCAACCATAATCATCCTTTTGATCTTCTGCGCCAATGCCGCTTCAGGTTTGTCCGGTGGCTGTTGTTGCCCGACGGATACTCTTGATCTGATAAAATGCTCGGATGAGGGCTGTAGAAGTCACGACGATTCCTCTTGCAATCACAAGAGTGCGGCGAGCCGCGACTGCAGTGACAAGTGTATGTCCTTTCAATGCCCGCAAGATCTTAATCCAGCCATGCTCTCTGAGTCCGTGCTCCCGCAACATCAAGCTCCGGCCTTACACATGGACGTTATCGATGCCAGAGCGTATATGAAAACAGTTTGGTTCGATCCTCGCCTGCTTCTTTCTCGCCTAGAGAATCCTGTGCCACTTCTTTTGCAGACCTGCTCGTTCCTTTCTTGATTCCCCCGGCAGAGAAGGCTATCGTAGCGCATACCCCAACTAACCCTCTGGGATGATAGAAATAGAACGGTGAAAAACGGACTTCCAGGGTGAGGGGTGCGAGGGACAAGCTTATTCATGGCATGCCGAAAAAGGGCCGCGTGGCCTAAAGACAGGGGGAAACGATGAATGACACGATCTCCATATCTAAAAGGACTTTGAAGTGGGTTTTATTGGGATTATTCATCGTCGTCGCGGCATTGGGTGTCTATATGACCCGGGGGCCAGAGCAGGTATCTGTCGAGTCTCCGGTCTCTAAATCTAACCGAGTGGCACAACAGGCAAAGAGTCCTGCTACCGGAGGGCATGCCCATGGTTTGCCCGCGCGGGTCGAACCCACAGGCGAAGGCCCTGTTCGCTACGCAATGTCCGAAGAAGCCAAAATGCTCGCGGAAGTGCAGACAACGGAAGTGAAGAGAGAGAAGGCTGTGAAAAAGCTGAGAATGGTTGGAATGGTCATCGACGCTGAAACGAGAGTCGCAACCCTGACAGCACGGATCGACGGGCGCCTTGATGAGGTTTTTATAGATTTTACAGGTGTGAAAGTAAACAAAGGCGATCCCATGGTGACCATCTGGAGCCCAACGCTGATCAAGAGCCAGGTTGAGCTGTTCGAGAGCATAAGGAGCGGAGACGTAGAGGGCGTTATCCGTGGAGCAGAAGAAAAGCTCATTCAATATGGCATGACAAAAGAGCAGGTCAAACGAATTCGAGAAAATAAGAAGCCCGAGCTGTACGTAACTCTTAGAGCCCCCATCAGTGGCATCGTCATGAAAAAGAATGCGGTCCTTGGTCAATTCGTCAAGGAAGGCCAGGACATGTTCGTCATCAATGACCTGTCCCACGTATGGGTAAAGCTCGATGCGTATGAACCGGATCTCCCGTGGATCAGGTATGGTCAAGAGGTCACCTTTACAACACCGTCATTTCCTGGAAAAACTTTCAAGGGCAAAGTGATTTTCATAGAGCCTGTGCTGGAAATGGAGACTCGTACGGTGAAGGTGAGGGTTGATGCAGAAAATCCGGATTACGAATTGAAACCCCATATGTTTGTGAATGCCGAGCTTGAAGCTGAAATGGACGACCAGGGCCGTGTAATAAAGCCGGAATGGGTAGGAAAATATATCTGCCCCTTTGACCCCAAAGAAGTGAGCGACGTTCCCGGAACTTGCCCGAAAACGAAACAGCCTTTGCAACCGGCCACCGCATACGGATACTCCGGGGTCGAGAATCCGGTCCTTCCCCTTGTAGTGCCGGAAACGGCCGTCTTATTCACCGGAAAGCGATCCCTGGTGTACGTGGAAGTCGCAAATCAGAATCAACCGACATACGAACAGAGGGAGGTAGTTTTAGGCCCGAGGGCGGGCAACAAATACGTGATTTCCGGCGGCCTAAAAGAAGGGGAGCGCGTGGTCGTTAAAGGCAATTTCGAGATCGATAGTTCCGTTCAGATATCGGGGCAGCCCAGCATGATGAACCCGGTTGAGCCGGCTGAAGGCATGAAAGCATCTGAAACGGCGACTGCGCCTGACGCTCATTCAGGTCATGAGACACCCGGCCAAGAGTCAAAAGCCCCCATTCAGAAGGCCCCGGAGACCGAAAAAGATCCTCATTCCGCTCATGGGAAGGAGGAACAGTGATGGCGAATCAACGTGACGAATCGGAGATCGTAGCGCCAACATTTTTCTCCAAAATGATGCGCTTCTGGCTACAACAGAAACTGCTTGTGTTTGTCGGAATACTAGCGGTCTTTCTGGTAGGATTGACCGTTGCCCCCTTTGATTGGGACATTCCCCTGTTACCTCGAAATCCGGTGCCTGTGGATGCCATTCCAGACATTGGAGAGAACCAGCAGATAGTTTTCACGGTTTGGGAAGGTCGCTCGGCCAAAAACGTTGAGGATCAGATTACCTATCCCTTGACAGTACAACTTTTGGGTATTCCTGGAGTGAAGGCGATCAGAAGCTACTCGTATTTTGGATTTTCAACCATATACGTGGTGTTCGAGGACAAGATTGAGTTCTACTGGTCCCGCACACGCATACTGGAAAGACTCAATTCACTGCAACCAGGCGTTTTACCGGTGGGCGTCCAACCGACTTTGGGTCCGGATGCCACGGCCGTGGGGCAGGTATTCTGGTACACCGTTGAAGGCAAAGGATTCGGCTTGGATGAACTGAGAACCGCACAGGACTGGTACGTCCGCTATCTTCTACAGTCAGCGAAAGGTGTAAGCGAAGTCGCTTCTGTGGGAGGGTACGTCAAGGAATATCAGATTGACGTCAATCCCAATGCCCTCAGGGCGCACAGTGTAAGCCTTATGGATGTCTTCACTGCGGTACAGAGGTCCAATATTGACGTGGGGGCTCGTACGATAGAGCTTAACAAGGCTGATTACGTGATCCGCGGGCTGGGGTTCGTGAAATCCGTAAGTGATCTCGAAAGAGCCGTGGTCAAAGTAAACAACAATATTCCTCTGTACATTAAAGATGTTGCCACTGTGTCCGAAGGGCCGGCATTCAGACAAGGCGCATTGAATAAGGCGGGCGCTGAAGCTGTTGGCGGTGTGGTGGTAGTGCGTTTTGCCGAAAATCCCCTTCAAGTAATAAAGAACGTCAAAGCCAAAATTGAGGAGATTTCTCCGAGTCTTCCGAAGAAAACTCTCGCGGACGGCACAACATCCCAGGTCAAAATCGTGCCGTTTTATGACCGCACGCACCTCATTTATGAAACCCTGGACACGTTGAAAAGAGCATTATCCGAGGAAATCCTGGTCACTATAATCATTGTGGTGGTCATGGTGAATCACCTTGTAAGTGCGGCCTTGATTTCATTCATTCTCCCCCTCGCAGTTCTGCTGACGTTTATTGTCATGAAAATCATGGGCATTGACGCCAACATTATGGCGCTCTCCGGCATCGCTATTGCCATTGGCGTCATGGTAGACATGGGCATCATTCTTACAGAAAACATCCTGAGACATATAGAGCACGAGCCACCTGAAAAGAGTCGTCTCAAGATAGTCCATGAAGCCGCGAGCGAGGTGGGCGGGGCGGTAATCACGTCGGCTTCTACGACTATTATCGCCTTTCTTCCAGTGTTCACATTAACCGGCGCTGAAGGAAAGCTGTTCACGCCGCTCGCATGGACGAAGACGTTTGCAATTACCGCCTCTCTCGTCTTGGCCTTATCTATTATTCCGCCTCTCGCTCATATCGTGTTTACGAAGAGGCACTTTCGCACGAAGACTCTGGCAACTGTATACGGATTGATAGCTATTGCCGGGATTTGGATGGGATATTCTCTTTCCTGGTCCATCGGCCTGGGGGTAATTTTCCTGGCGGCCGTCAAGTTCATTTCGGTGTTTCTGCCCCCTCATATCCGAGACAAAACCCCTATGGCGCTGAATTTTGTTGTGCTCGCCTTGGTAATGCTGCTGCTTACAGAGCATTGGCTTCCTTTGGGGCCGGATAGAGGGCTCTTGAGGAATCTGATTTTTTGCGCGGGGATTATTTTCGGCCTTTTGGGAATCCGAAAGATCTTCACCGGATATTATCGCCAGGCTTTGGCCTGGATGTTGGGTCACAAGGCCCAGTTTCTGATCATCCCGATCTCATTGGTTATTTTTGGTATCGTTATATGGCTCGGTTTTGATAAGGTGTTCGGATTCATACCCGATACGATAGGCCGAATCGCAGGCTGGTCTCCTCCCTCCGAGATGGTCCAAACGCAAAAGATGCCTGAGGCTACAAAACCCGCACCGAGCATGCCGGGGATGAGCATGCCCGAAGACAAGGGTGGAACTCCCCCGACGGCGATTCCGCAGGACCCCATACGCTCAAGAAGGATTTGGAAAAGGCTTGCTGGAGTATTCCCAGGGCTAGGAAAGGAATTCATGCCGGACCTGGAGGAAGGCACCTTCCTGTACATGCCTACGCTCATGCCGCATGCTTCCATTGGCCAGGCGCTCGATGTGATTCACAAGCAGAATCTTGCTATAAAGGCTATTCCTGAGATTCAGTCGGCTGTGGGGAAGATCGGCCGAGTCGAGAGTGCCCTCGATCCTGCTCCAATTTCCATGATAGAAACCATTGTCAACTTTATACCTGAGTACAAGACTGATCCCGAAACGGGCCATCGTGTCCTCGATCCCGAAACCGGCAAACCTATCCGCCAATGGCGACAGGAAATCCAATCGGTCAACGATATCTGGAATGAGATTGTGAAAGCTGCTCATCTCCCAGGCACCACCGTTGCTCCGAAGCTCCAACCCATAGCCGGCCGAGTCGTGATGCTCCAAACGGGCATGCGATCTGCAATGGGTATCAAGGTTCGAGGGAATAGCCTCGAAGAGTTGGAGCAAGTCGGCCTTCAGATGGAGCGATTCCTCAGGGAAGTTCCGTCCGTTGAACCGTCCTCTGTCATCGCGGACCGGAACATTGGGGTGCCGTATCTGGAAATAGACATTGATCGGGAGGCAATAGCCAGGTACGGCGTCAACGTCCAGGATGTGAATGATGTCATAGAAATAGCCATTGGGGGAAGACGAATAACCACGACGGTGGAAGGCCGTGAGCGCTATCCGGTTCGAGTCCGATACGACAGGGAATTACGTGATTCAGTGGAAGCCCTGGACGACATACTGGTTCCCGGGGTCAAAGGGGTCCATATTCCCATGAAGTCTTTGGCCACCATAAACTACGTTCGAGGCCCCATGGTCATAAAGAGCGAAAACACGTTTCTGGTAAGTTATGTGCTCTTTGATAAGAAACCGGGAGTAGCCGAAGTGACGGCGGTGGAAGACGCGGATAAGTACCTGAAGGACAAGATCAAGTCAGGCGAGCTGAAGCTTCCTGAAAACACCTCTTATATTTTTACAGGTTCCTATGAAAGCCAGGTGCGTTCGGAGAAGACTATGATGATAGTCATCCCCGCGACTCTGCTACTGGTTTTCATGATCTTGTATTTTCAGTTCCGATCTGTCCCGACCTCGCTGAACGTCTTTTCCGGGATTTTTGTCGCATGGTCAGGCGGATTCCTGCTGATCTGGCTGTATTCACAACCTTGGTTTCTGGATTTCGATGTCTTCGGAGTCCACATGCGCCATCTCTTTCAGGTCAGGACGTACAACTTGAGCGTTGCAGTGTGGGTGGGATTTCTGGCCCTGTTCGGGATTGCCACGAACGATGGCGTAATCTATTCGACCTATCTGAACCAGGTCTTTGCTCAACACAAATTCAAGTCCATAAAGGAAATCAGAGAAGCCACGGTTGAAGCAGGGCTGAAACGAATCAGGCCGGCTCTCATGACTTCTGCCACAGCGATCCTTGCTCTCATTCCGGTTCTCACTTCTCAGGGTCGAGGTGCGGATGTCATGGTGCCCATGGCCTTACCGATTGTCGGTGGAATGTTCCTGGATCTTATTACTGTGTTCGTTGTTCCAACTATTTACTGCCTTGAAAAAGAAATCGAATTCAAGCGAAAGACCAAATTAGTAGAAGAGACAGAAGGAGAATGAACATGTCTGCAATGCGCATTCACGGTCCTTTTTCATGGATGGCCGTTATATTGAGTGCCACCATAATCACAGTACTTCCTCTGACATCACACGCGGAGACGCTTCTTCAACTGCCTGATGGATCCAAGGTGGATCTATCTCACAAATGTCCGGTTTGCGGTATGGTAATCGGTGGCAAGAATGGACAAGGCGTCACCATCGATTTCAAAGAAGGGCGAGTTGTAGGGTTTCATGGAGTGGCCGCTGCCGTCTTTAAAGATGGCCGTGTTGTGGGATTCGATGGCGCACGTTGCCTGTTTATCTATAATTCCGTTCCCCAGAAGTATAACGTCGATGTGAAAGACATTGCTTATCAGTACGTGACCGATTTCATCAGCAAGAAGATGTTTGATCTTCCAAAGGCGTTTCTCGTTCTTGGCAGCGAGGTTAAAGGGCCCATGGGATACGAGCTCATAGCGTTCAGCAGCATGGTGGAAGCGTCAAAATTCGCTTCTGAGAATGAAGGAAAGTGGATTGTGCAGCTCCATGAAGTAGCCCGAGTGGCACAGAAAGAATCCGACGACACGAAAGCGAAGGAAACAAGTGGGTCACCGAGCGTGGAAGAAGAAAAGGCGCCAATCCGCGCTGTTGAACCGAGCACGGTTCAACCCGAAGAACAGGCAATTGAGACCCCAAGAAGACGTTCCGCTCCCCAACGGAAACAGGAATTAGAGGACCGGCGTGGACACCACGGGGGAGGCCATCATTGACATTAGAAATTGTGATGGTATTCCGGAGCACTTCCTATCGATAGACAGAGGCCAAATTGTCACTTAAAAGGCGCTTTGTATTTTTGTTACTTTTGCCGGTAACGGGCATCCTGCTGATTGTTGGATCGGGAGGATTGTACTATGTCCAGAAATATCTTCTTGATCAATGGACTAATTCTGCTCAACTCAAGCTGGAAAAGGTTGCTCACGAAATACAAATGCGACTTGATGAAAAGTTACAGCTTGTTGATCTCATCATTTGCCTGGAAAATCTTCCTAGTGAAAGCAACTCGCGGGATTTTCTTATAGATCATTTACGACAAAAAGTTGGCGTGCGCTCGGTAGAATTGAGACTTGATGAGCCGAATGGCCAAGTGAGGCAGGAACCGAGCACAGGAGGCGTTTTGACTATGGAGCCTGACTTTCAGGAACAGGTCCTTGAGATAGTCAAGACAATCCCTGGAGAAAATGAAAACGCTTCGAAGCGGCTAATTGTCAAAGTGGATCTTAGTACATTCCTTGCCCAAATCCAGAGCATGGGTCTTTGGAAAGGCAGCAGCGCTTGCCTCGTGACGACCGGCGGATATTACCTTGCGCATACCGATCATTCTATGCACGACACGATAGCCTTGGGTGAGTCGGGTGATCCCCTTGAAAAAAGCGTGCTAAAGGCAATGAAGAATCTGGGATACGGAACTTTATTTGGAACAGGCTATCCGCCGGATTTGGTAATCAGTTTTTACCAGGTGCCCTCAACTGAATGGTATGTCGTTATTTTCTCCAAAGGTGGCATAATCCTGGAACCGATTATTCGGTTCGCCGTTTATTCTGTCCTCGGGATAATAGGCTTTGTGGGAGCAATTTTTCTTATGATTCGCTCGACCACGGGGTCGGTAGCTCGATCAGTGGAGCATCTTTCTTCCTTGGCTGCCAGAGTCGCAGGTGGAGATTACTCTGAACGGCTTCCGGCGAGACAGTCGGATGAAATCGGGCACCTGAACGGTAGGGTCAACGAAATGATGGAAGCATTGAAACAACGGGACTTGATACAGAGTACATTCGGACGATATATCGACCCCGAAATTGCAGCAGAATTGCTCAACAATCCTGAGTCGCTCTACATGGGAGGCGAAGAAAAAGTCGTCACCATTATGATGGCCGACCTGATCGGCTTTGAGGAGATGGCCGACAAAACCCAGCCTGAGGAAGTAATAGCGATACTCAACGAGTACCTTTCAGCAATGATCGAGGTGATCTCCTTTTACAAGGGCATCATCATTGATTTTTTCGGAGCAGGCATCTTGGTGTTCTTTAACGGGATAACTGCAAACCCCAAGGAACGAGCTGCTGACGCAGTGAAATGCGCTTTGGAGATGCGGAACCGGTTCCAGACCTTGAGAGGCCGTGACGGGGCCAGACAATTACAGATGCTCGGAATTGTCACGGGCATCCACACGGGGGCTGTCATTGTTGGAAACATAGGGGCTGAGACCCGAACAAAATATGGCATCGTGGGTTCGGCCGTGAATTTGACGCAACGAATCAAATCCTCGGGAGCGACTGGAACGATTTTGATTTCAGAAGAAACTTACCAAATGCTCGGGCAGAGGGTAAGCGTCGGAGGCAGAACTTCAGCCCAGTTGAAAGGCGTTGAGCACCCAAAAACTATCTATATGGTTGAATCCATTGATAATCAAAGCTGAGATGGCCGGTAATCTCTCCTTTCTCCCAATGTGAGACTCAGCCCGGAGCACAAATTCAAGTTACTCTCGGATTTGTATCGGACCACCTTGACAGGGCACTTTAACGTCTTATGGTTTAATCAGGGAGATCTGATTTATGGCGAGACAGCAACATATAGCATGCCTTATCACACTGATGTTCCTGGCAACAATGGGAACCCAGGTGTGTTGCTGTGCGTTTCACCATGAGGAATATACTCCTTGCGTTATCGGATCATTTATCGACACTTCAGAATCTTGCGACTGTGGACCATGCCCGGACATTTCTGCGGTCGGTAGCGGTTTGGAATCCCAAAGTGCACAACTTAAGGGTACCTATCTCGTGAGCCCACAGTGGGGGTCCTTGACAGTTATGGCCCCTGCGGTTTCAATCAGGCAGATTTCAAGAAACAAGTTACTCCTTCTAGGACAGTCGCCAGCCAACCTCCAAATTACCCATCTTCGTACGGTTACCCTCCTAATTTAAGTCTGATCATTCACCTGTTTTTGCACATTTGGACAACGTGGACCGATTCATAGCGGCGTCCAACACAGGGAAAGATCATGCCTTGCGCCGTGCTTCAAATGTGCAATCGAGAGTGGAATGAGCCCGTATTGTTTCAAGTTGAGGTGCACATTATCCACGCGTGCGTGAATAACGGAGAAAAAAGATGAAAAAACTTGTACTTATATTCATGTTGTCGGCAACGATGGCTCTTGCTCCATTTGCTGTGGCAAGGGACGCGAGCAGGGATTACCTCATGCATATTTGGAAAGAGCAATTACAGAATCAGAAGCGGTGGGAAGCTGTACAGAAAGCGCCTACACCGGCTGCGCGAGAGGAAGCTCTCAAGATCTACACATATAATCTTCCGCATCTCTGGGAGCCCAGGCCATAATCAGCTTCTGACGTGTTCCCTGGCGGTGAAAAGGAGACCAAAAATGAAAAAGTTAGTGACAGCCTTGACGCTGGTTGCGTTCCTTGTCTCAGTTCCTATTGCCTTTGGTCGAGGTGGCAACCGTTGGTTTACCATCGATCAGAAATGGAATCAAATAGAGGCTCAGCAAAAGAATCAATCAGAGCGGCTCAATGCCATTGAGAGAGAGACCGGCCGAGCGACCGGTGCTCTCATAGAACCGGCTTCGCAGCAGGAAAGGGCAATGGTTCGCGGGAATGGATGCTGACATAGAGTAATCTGCCGGTAACCAAGGTCTAATAAACTGAGTGTGATCGGCGACTACGTCCGACATTCACAGAGGCCAGACCAAGTCTCGATGGACCGAGCCGTGGATAGTTCCAGAAACGGCTCGGTCAAGAACGTAGGAGTTCGGCACCTTACATTTAGGCTGAGGCCGGAGAAAGAGAGGAATCATGGCTGCCCAAAGTCGTGCTGGACAATTACAAAAGTCAATCATTGCTTGCTCGGCCCTGGGTATTCTTGCAGCAGGAGTCATTGTTGCCCTAGGAGCCCGTCGGACTGGGAATTGAGATTATCCATAATTCTCGCCCGGTTTTTTTATAAAACTGCTGCAATGGGCGCGTTCGTTTCAGGTGAAGGTTGAACGGGCTGAAATTCCGCCTGTACACGACTTACGAAACGTCCATCTGCGGTTGTTTTTGTGCTTTCTCAACCTATTTCGCCAAGGCGTAGAGCCTCTTGAGGTTAAAGGCGATACACACGAGATCCCCTTCGCCTTTCACTGCGTCCAATCCGCGTAAGAAGAATTGGCGAAAGCCCATTACCGACTTGATAATGCCAAAGACCGGCTCGATAGTACTCTTGCGCTTTG
>JACRDE010000507.1 GCA_016212935.1 Desulfomonile tiedjei
TACCGGAGCCGACGGGCTGGCGGCCTACCTCAGATATCTGCCTCAAGTGATCATTCTGGACATCAGACTGCCTGATACCTCAGGTCTGGAGGTTCTAAAACAAATCGTGGCCACTGACGCCGACGCGAAGGTGATCATGATCACTGCGTACCACGATATGGAGACCACTATAGAGGCCATGCGCAACGGCGCTTACGACTATATCCACAAGCCGCTCGATGTGGACGAATTGGACCATGCGGTTACCAAGAGCCTCCGAATTGCCGAGACTGCCAAATCCAGTCCCCAGTTGTTGCATACAGATCATGAGACAGCGGATCGCCATCAAATCATAGGTCACACCCCGTCCATGCGTGCCTTGTTCAAGACCATAGGACAGTTGTCCAGGAACCGAGCGACCATACTGATCGAAGGAGAGACCGGCAGCGGCAAGGAACTCATCGCTCGAGTTATTCACGAGTCTTCCATCTCCAATGACCAGCCTTATGTAACAGTGGATTGCACCACCCTCGTGGACGGCCTTTTCGAATCCGAACTCTTCGGCCACGAGCGGGGCGCGTTCACCGGCGCAGCAGAAATGAAAAGAGGTCGCCTGGAATTGGCTGGAGATGGCACCATATTTCTTGACGAGATTGGCGACCTGCCCCTTACTCTGCAGGCCAAACTTCTGCGTTTCCTTGAATATCGGGAGTTCACCAGAGTCGGCGGAACTCAAACTCTTTGCTCGAAAGCCCGAATAATAGCCGCCACCAATCACGATCTCGAAGACCTGGTTTCAAAAGGCCGGTTCAGGCAGGATCTTTTGTTCAGGCTCAAGGTGGTCACTATTTCGGTGCCACCACTGCGAGATCGCATGGACGACTTGCCGGAACTCCTGGAGTTCTTTCTTTCCGGAATCAATCGGGATTTGGGCGCCAGAATCAACCGCGTGGAAGAAAGAGTCATGAAGATCCTGAGAGCGCACTCATGGCCCGGTAACGTACGGGAACTTAAGAATGTGCTCACCAAGGCGGTTCTGGAATCCAGAGGTGCCGTGTTGCTGGCCGACGCAGTGGAAATCGCCATGGGTGCCCCTCACGTGGAAGTTCCGGCAGATGCTCAACTGGCTTCTTTGGATGAGCTTGAAAAAGGGCATATTCTGAGAGCCATGGCCGAAAACAACGGCAATTTGTCTGCCGCAGCAAGGCTCCTGGGCGTCTCTCGCCCGACTCTTCGCAAACGCTTGAAACTCTACGGCATGCGATAATCCGGCGATCATAGTACCCCAGAGCGGTTAGGATCTTTCCGGACCTGGAAAGATCCTTGCCGCCATTACGCCACCCGAATGAATCGACGTTTCCCTCTTACGGGCTTTTCGCCCACTGACTCCGCCTTTTCAGAATATTTCGAGGTACAGAATTACTAGGGCATGAACTTTGCTCTGTTACCCAGCGAGCGAAAGCTATTACCCAAAGATTCGTTGAAGCCAACCCTCTCTGGAACAAAGGAGCACTATGATGAACTTGAGCCGCGAATGCATCGAGAAGAACGCTTCCCGCATCCCCAATCGACCGGCGGTAATCGATGGGACCAGCGGTGTCACCTACACCTATGCGGAGCTGAACGCAAAAGTAAACTGTATGGCCAACGCCCTTCACTCTTTAGGAATCCGAAAAGGTGATCGCGTCGCCCTTTACCTCCGTAATGTGCCAGAGTTCATTGTGGCATTCTTGGCCTGCAGCAAAATCGGAGCGATTTCGGTGCCGTTCAACATTATGCTCAAGAAGATGGAAATCGAATACATCCTGAATCATAGCGGAGCCAAAATCTTGTTCGGAATGGCCGGTGAGACCAATGAAAATGTTTTACCCATCTGGGAGAATCTCCCATCACTGGAAAAAATTGTTTCAGTTCAGGGAATTGCGGGTGGGGGTTCAAATCCGAATGTGCTGACCTTCGGGGATCTCATATCGCAGAACAGGTCTGAATTCACGGCAGTGGATCTCGATGAAAGCGACGGTCTTTGTTTGCTCTATACCTCAGGAACGACCGTTAAGCCCAAAGGTGCTCTTTCCACGCATGCCAGTTGGCTGTCCCAGGCAGCCCTGAATGCTTCTCATGTGGTACCCATGACCGAGGAGGACCGAGTACTCACCGGTGCGCCCTATTTTCACGTGTATGTGGTGTTTACGGTTCTACCAACTCTGTACGCCGGAGCCGCAGTGGTTACGCTGCAAAGATTCTTCCCCAAAGAGACTCTGGAACTCATAACCAAATACAGGGGAACGCATTTCATGGGAACGCCCACCATGTGGGCCTATCTCATTGAAGAATACCTGAAGAATAAGGAACTGTACGATCTCTCGAGTTTTTGGTTCGGCCAGTGCGCAGGTTCTCTTCTGCCTTCTGAATTGGCAAAACAGATCGAAAAGACCTTTGGTATTGGCCTGGTGGAGTGTTACGGCTCAACGGAGACGTCAAGCACTGTGACTCATACCCGCTTCAACCACTTCTTGTCAGGTACCCCCGGATGGCCTGCTCCAGGCTGGCAGATCAAAATAGTAGACGATGGCGGGACTGAATTACCCCATGGAGAAATTGGGGAATTGTGGTGCAAAGGGCCGGGTGTGATCAAGGAGTACTGGAACGATCCTGAGATGACCGGCGCCAAGATAAATGACGGCTGGTGGAAGTCCGGCGACCTGGGCTACGTAAAAGGCGGCAATCACGCGGACAGTCTTCTATATATCGTGGATCGCAAGGATGACATGCTGGTCTGCGGCGGTTACAACATTTATCCTAGCGAAGTCGAAAGCTATCTGACGAAACACCCGAAGGTCCTGCAGGCCGTGGTGATAGGCATTCCCGATAAGGTGAAAGGTGAAATACCCAAGGCATTCCTCGTTCTGGCTCCGGGACAAACCGCCACCGAAGAAGAAGTCATGCAATGGGCCAAGAACAATATGGCGGCATACAAAGCCCCCAGGAAAGTCGAATTCACCACTATTGACGAGTTGCCAAAGACTGCTACAGGCAAGATCCTGAAGAGGGAACTCAAGCGGATCGAAATAGAAAAAAGTAAATGATGTGCGAAGGGCCGGAGAGTCGTACGAATCACATCATGCGGGTGATTGCGCTGATGAGCTCCCGGCCCCCTTTCATTTGTTGCCACGAAACGTAGGAGATGGCGTTCGCCTTTTGTCCTGTTTACTTGCTGTCGAGGATTTTGTTCCAGGACTCCAGATGGCTTTTCGCCTTCGCAAATAAGTCCGCTGTGTCATCAGTGATTATTACGGATTCAATGACATCGCCCTTCCGGATGCTGTTGACCACATCCTGATCTTGCGCGCTGATAACTACCCCGAAAACCGAGTGTTTTCCGTCCAGCCACGGCGTGGGAATGTGAGTAATAAAAAACTGGCTTCCATTAGTACCAGGGCCCGCATTTGCCATGGACAGGATTCCGGGTTTGTCGTGTTTCAACTCGGGAACAAACTCATCCTGAAATTTGTACCCTGGACCACCGGTCCCCGTTCCAAGGGGACACCCTCCCTGGATCATGAAATCATCGATTACTCTGTGGAATTTCAGTCCACTGTAGAAGCCTCTCTTGGCGAGGTTTACAAAATTCGCCACTGTAACCGGGGTAAGATCGGAAAAGAGCTTCAAATTTATGTCACCCTTGTTGGTCTTGATCGTTACCTTCATTTTGCATGACCTCCTTGGTTTCAGTCAGTTCAGAAAAGCTGGTCTTTCGGCTGCGATTACCGCAAAGGTGTGGCGGCTGCGTAACCGATCAAAACAACCTACCACACAAGGCTCGAGTTTATCCAGACGGGTCTTCACTTCCAGATTCTATCGAATTGCGGAGACCTATACGGCGCCACGAATCGCTTGTGCTTGAATTGCAGTGATCGCGACGGTGTTCACGATATCGGCTACCGTGCAGCCGCGGCTCAAATCGTTTACCGGCTTTCTTAGGCCCTGGAGCACAGGCCCGATGGCAACGGCGCTGGCCGACCGCTGAACCGCTTTGTACGTCGTGTTCCCGGTGTTAAGGTCAGGGAAAATGAATACCGTTGCGTGACCGGCCAGTTCACTGGCAGGCAGCTTCGTTCGTGCTACACCGACGTCTATGGCCGCATCGTACTGAATGGGCCCTTCAACTTTGATGTCAGGCCGGAGTTTCCTTAATATTGACGTGGCACTCCGCACTTTGTCCACATCTTCGCCTGTCCCTGACTCGCCTGTGGAATAAGACAACATGGCCACAATGGGTTCGATACCGAACATCTTGGCTGTAACGGCAGAACTAATCGCTATTGCCGCCAATTGCTCCGAATTAGGGTCCGGAATCACGGCGCAATCACCAAAAACAAGGACACGGTCCGCCAGACACATGAAGAACACGCTGGAAACAACCGGAAATCCCGGCAGGGTCTTGATAATCTCGAATGCCGGCCGAATCGTCTGCGAAGTCGTGTGAATTGCCCCTGAAACCATCCCATCAGCGTGCTCGTGATACACCATCAGCGTACCGAAATAGCTGCTGTCTCCAACTGTATCGAACGCTATCTGCCGCGACATGCCTTTATGCTTTCGCAAGTCATAATACGTCTGTGCATAGGAGTCTCGAAGAGGCGAATCCAGGGGATCGATTATTCTTATGCCGTCGAGTTCCATGCTTAGAGCGCTGATCTTCTGCCTTATTTCTTCCGGATTTCCTAACAGGGTTATATCCACCACATCCCTTAACAGCAGTATCTCGGCGGCTCTGAGTATGCGCTCATCGCTTCCCTCCGGCAGAACGATATGCCGGCGATCTGCCCGTGCTTTTTGAATGAGTTCGTACTCGAACATTAGCGGAGTGACATGATGGGAACGGGTCACTGCCAGGCGTTGCTGTAACTCTTCAAAATGAACATTGGCTTCCACAAGTCCCAGGGCTGCCGCGATTTTTCTGCTGTCTTCGGGATCAAGGGCGCTTCTTACGGAATTCACGTTTGTAGCTGTAGTGAAAGTATCTGTGTCAACGGCCAGGATGGGAACCGATGATCCTGTAAGTCCCTGTATCAAACGCTGGACCTGAGGCACAGGCCTGAGCCCTCCAGTTAGCAGTAGACCTGAAATGCGCGGATAAGAACCGGACGCATCGGCAGCGAGACTCCCTACGATAATGTCCGATCTATCACCAGGAGTAATTATCAGATTTCCCTCTGCGACTCGTTCCAGAAATTGAGGTAATTCCATTGCAGCGATCTTGAACTGTGACACCACGCGACCCAAGCTCTCCGGCTCACCACGGAGACGTACCGCCTTCAATGCTCGGGCGATTTCCCCTACCGTGGGTTTTGCCAGAATTGCATGCTCTGGAATAACAAAAGCCGGCAAGCGCCCAGTCATCGCATTTCTCATCTCATCGCCGAGTTCCCGTTCCGTTCCGGGCGAAACACGATTCACGATCACGGCCAAGACATCGCATCGTCGTTGCTCCAGAGATTCAACGACAACCCGCGCAGCCTCGGCGATTTGCTGAGTTGTTTTGCCATACCCTTTCACAATCGGGACTACAGGGCAATTTAGGTTGTACGCCAGATCTGCGTTGAATCCGAATTCCAAAGGTACAGTGCTACCCGTAAAGTCAGTCCCTACAGAGACAATCACCTCACATTGACGTTCCATTGCCCTGAATTTGTCCAGAATCAATTCAAAAATCGCTTCCTGTCGATTGCTGCTGACCTGTTCCAATACCTGGTCATACGTGCAGCCGTACATTGCAAAGTAAGGAAACCTTGAACCATACCTGCTCAGTATAAGGTGAATAAACCTGTCAGGCTCGTTTTCGGACATAATTACGGGTCTGAAAAACCCTACGGACCGGCCTTGGTTCGAGAGCCATTCAATAAGACCCAGCGTAACAATAGATTTTCCGCTACGGGCCTCCGTTCCGGTTACATAAATGCACTGAGCCATCCCTGGCACCTCACAAAAAATTCCGTATTCCGCGAAATGTTTCTTCCAACATAGTCGATAGATTGTACAAAGTATAGATGCGATCAAAAACCCAGATGACGAATAAACAATTCCCACGAGTATCTTGGGATCATCATAACTTCTGACATTCTCGTTTCAGCTTTCTCTAGTCATCTTTCCGGAATGCCTCCATCTTCTCGGTGGACGGAACATGCTGCTATTGTAGTTTCATACCGATGGCTTTTAAAGAAGTAAGATTGAGGGGACCCTGTTTGTAAAGAGTTTCCCCGATTTTACATATTTGAAAGCGAAATGGTATCACTATCCCCTTTTCCTTCGAGCAGCGGTCAGGATCCGGCTCGCCCAAAAAATAAGCCATCGAAATTCCTTTGGCAAACCGTGATGCCGATCGTCCTCGGAGAAGTCGTTCAGTTCTGGAAACGTATAGGCACTTCTCGTCAAGAACGTGTTCGAAACAGGGATGTTGGCGATCTCATATCCGCTGAAAAGGGCCCGTCGTTGATCAACAGGAACCATCTTAAAGTAAGCCCAACACCCGCATACTTCTTAATACATTATGTCAAGGTCAAAAAAGCTGGCTTGCCTTCACTCATAGGGTGATATTGGCAAGTTTACGCAGCCTATAATGTGACCGGTGGCGATCACGCTGTCTTCGTTTGAATATATCGGTGTAAGATCGAGGTTGACAGAAGAATCAGCGGCGCAGTATCATGCCATGAAACGACACCCTGCGGTAAGATCCTTCCCCAATAGCCATCAATCCTAGGTCCCAGGAGGAACCGTGAAATGGCGGATCAACTTCCCTTCTTCAGCGGCACGGCTGGCTGATCGCAAGTTTGCGTGATTAATCTTGTTTTTTAGAGAGACCATAATTCGTACCCAGACGTAGCACCAACTGTATTCCTGCAGAAAAGGAGTTTCAAAATGCCAAAACTGTTGTTGGTGATTATTGCATTGGTTTTCTCGATTGCCCCTGCAATGACCGCAGAGGTTGACGCGGCCGAGAAGAGAATCGCAGTTATGTGGGAAGGAAAATCCGGCATGACCAAGCGAGTTCACAGCGGGTTCCTGCAGAAAATGAAAGAGATTGCCCCTGGAGTGGAGGTTACGAGCAAGCGAGAAATTGATGGAATGCAAGAGGCAGAAAGGGTGTTTCGCGAATTCGAAACGAAAATGAACGGCATAGTCTTTCTTCGGTCTTCGGGTGCGGAGTTCCTGGCAAAAGCCAACCCCAGAATTCCTTGTTTTGTAGGAGGCTGCAATAACCCTCAAGATTTGGGTGCGATCAAGAACCTTAATGCTCCGGAAGGCAACATCACTGGAGTCACTTATTTCATCCCCTATCCAAAGCGTTTTCAGATAATCAAGAGTCTATTTCCGAACACCAAGAGTGTTTGCCTTCTCTTGCAAAAAGGTCATCCTGCAACTTCCATCGAGCAGGACGGGACGCGCAGGGAGTGTGAACGGCTCAAACTGAAATACAACGAGGTGGTGGCGGAGAATTCTAAAGAATTGATCGAGGGAGCGAGACAATTCCAGGGCAAAGTCGATCTTTTTCTCATAAGTAGTACAGCCCTCGTCATGGACAACACGGTGGGTCTCGTTGGGGTTGCCAACAGCTCAAAGACGCCATTGTTTTCTTTTGCCGAAGGTCGGGCCAAATTGGGTGCCGTAGCTGAACTGGCGGCCGACGATGAGAAACTGGGCGGTATGCTTGCAGAATCGGTAACGGATGTTGTGGTCAAGGGAAAGCCGATCTCCCAGGTTCCGGTCAAGATGGACCCTGACCCGAAAATTATAATCAATCAGAGCATAATGCAGCTTATGGGCCTCAAGTTTCCCGATGAGATTATGCAGAAAGCGGAACTGGCCAAATGAAGCAAAAGGTTACGGCTACGGTCAGGAATGAACCTTTCCGCAATGTTGGCCGTAGCAATAAAATGTAGCGCTCTATGTAAGAAAACGGCAGGCTGACGTATGGCAGAGAACTTCCGGTCAGGGCCTGTTGACCGGATTCTCACTGGAAAGCCTCGGGCCCCATTCCGTAGACATGCTCTAGCATGTCATGAACGCATCTGACAAAATCGTGCCTGGTCGCTCCAGTGAAGGTTACCATATAAAAATCGCCGTCCTTGCTGTTTCCGTAATGGATTTCCAAGTGGTTGTCTTCTTCCTTGGCCATCAGCATGAAGAAGCTTTTTATCTCACCATCTGTGACTTCTTCAGGCACGGAAAACATCCAGAAGGGCTCTTCTTTAATCGCCGGCTTCAGGTCCATTTCGAGGGCACGTTCCAGTTTCTTTAGCAGCTGATCGAAGAATTCTTGCGCGTCAAAATCAACATATTCCTCTTTATTATTGACCACTTCCGCTCCTTTGTCTCTGCAAGGGTTCTGCATGATTCCCGGTAAGGCAATACTTGCGTTATCAGTCCATTATCTCGTTTTCTTCGACCTCTCACCGTCGGCCTGAATTTCGGGGAGATCCATTCATCTGTTCGATGGACTCCAGAATCATTTCGAGGCGATAAGAAATGGTTTCCAGCTTGTCGCGGTCTGCGGCTTCCACGTGTTCGGCTCGGGCGCTCACCAGATCCTGCACGCACCTGATCATGTCGGGAAGAATGTCGCACGACATTGCGCTTTTCACTCCCTCCTCGCTCAAATAGGCAGCTACAGCGAAAAGCGTGCGCGGATGAAATCTGTCCAGACCAATTTTATCAGAAATCCCTACACGTGCGAGCAGGACACGCGCGGATCTCTGAACCCGACTCAGTCTTAACTGCACCCCTGATTCCTGCAAGTCCTTTCTCAAATCTTCCAACATTTCGACGCCCGATAGGTCCAGATCACTCGTCATTTCAAGGTCGAGGATCACCGTTTTTACAGTAGGCGTCGTGCTTCCGACAATGTTCAAGATTTCGTACCGGATTGATTCTGTATTCGCATAGAAGATACCTTCATCAGCCCTGATAATGCATAGGCCTGGAATTGTCGTGTTCTCCGGGTTCTGCCGAATATCAGTGAATTGAGGTTGACCTGGCACCTTGCCAAGCACGCTCATGCGAGATTGTGATGCACGACCGATCACGAGTAAGAGCGATAACAGCGCACCAATGACAACCCCATCCAAAATCCCCAGAACCAGCACGCCCGCCATTGCACCTATTGCAGTCCAAAACTCGACTCTCCTGAGCCTGTACAATCGCCTTAGAGCGCCCACTTTGAACAGACCTCTCACCGCAACGAGGACCACTGACGCAAGGATCGGTTCTGGCAAATTCGTGAACAATTCAGTAAAGAAGAGCACCACAAGAGCCACCAGGATTCCGCCTATGCCGCTGGCCAACTGAGTTCTCGCCCCTAATGAGTCATTCAGAGCGCTTCGCGAAAAACTGCCGGCGACTGGATACGCGTTAGTAACTCCTGCGCCTATGCTTGCAAAGCCCAGAGCCAGCAATTCTTGATTCGCGTCGACTCTATATTTGTTTTTGGCCGCGAAGGCTCGTGCCATGCTCATTCCTTCAAGGTATGAAAGCACGAAAGCACCAACTGCCGTTCTCAAGAGATCCGGAACGTCGGAAAAAGCAATTGGAGGAAAGCTTAACGCAGGGATTCCCCTGGGGAGTTCTCCGATGATGTGCACGCCGCGTTGCACGAGGTCTGTCGCACTCATAACGCCTATCGCTCCAAGCACGACAATTAGCGCCCAGGGAAGCCTCCGAAGGAAATGTTCCCCAACCACCAGGACTATTATTCCTGCAAGCCCCAGCCACAATGCGAACAAATTTGCATCGCCCAAATGACGAGCTATATGCAGAATGCGCTCGAAGAATTGACCGTGCGAACCGGCAATTCCGAACATCTTACCCAGCTGCGTAGAAGCAATGTATAGAGCTGCGCCAGTTGAAAAGCCTACCAGCACGGACTCGGAAATGAAATTCACGAGGAACCCGAGCCGCAGAGCGTAAGATACCAGGGCTATCAGTCCGACCATAATTGCAGTGGCTGCAGCCAATGCTGCATAATGCTCAGGGGAAGCGATTGCCAGCGTCGCGAGTCCGGAAGCAATCAATACTGAAACAGCCGAGGTCGGCCCAACAACAAGCTGGCGAGATGTCCCGAACAGCATATACAATAATGGAGGCGCAATGGAGGCGTACAACCCTGCTTGTGGCGGCAGGCCTGCCAGCTCTGCATACGCGATGGCTTCCGGAATTGTGAATGCAGCAAGCGTTAGTCCAGCCAAAAGATCCGGCCGCAACCAGGTTCTTTCGTACGTGGGCATCCAATTCAGAATCGGTAGGTACCTTCTCAGCCCTATTCCGACGCCTCGAATCCGAGACATCACGCCTCCTCAAGATTCTTGTTCAATAGGCCTCCATCTATGGTAAGGGCTGGCCACAGCCACGAACTAGTATATATGAATATTGTTATATATGAAAGAATAAAATTTGTCCGTCTGCCCAAAACCTGCGACAACGCAGTAGGCCATTGGCGAAGACTGGCAGATATTGGCTGGTTTCATAAGGGAATGAGGCTTATATGTTTCTCAGAAGAGGTCGTCGTCGAAGCGACCGTCTTTCTTGGCTCTGCCCCTTGTGTACAATGTTCTGTAACCGAGTTCGAAGCCTTCAGATTCGAAACATCGCCTGCAATTCGCGTCATCTCCGAGAACACCGTTTTCCACAAGCGTTTCCATGCCCAAAGACTCATAGGTTTCGATCAGGACATTCAAACGCGGTTCTTCGCCTGTGAATCTCCATTCCCATCCTTCCTCAGTCAAGTCTCTATGTCGTCTTCTAGCTTGTTCTCTGTCCATTTGCCACATTCCATGACTCGGCCAATCTAAAGCCATTTTGCGAGGGCCGCCGACAGTCATTCTCGACCACCACAGCCCGATGGTTCATTTCGTCCTCAGAATGCTATCATCATTTTGGGAAGTGGACCACTGTCTTGAGTCGCATCAGTCCATAGTCTCCATGACTTTCTAGAAGCATACAGGAATCCGATCTCCATTGTGGTATAAGAAAAGAGTTGCCCGACACCTGAAAAGCCTGGGAGGAACCGAGAATGCCTTTCGCTGAAATCAACGGAGTCGATCTGTATTATGAAATTCAGGGCTACGGTGAGCCGGTCTTGCTCCTGCATCACGGGTTCGGTTGCGTCAGAATGTGGGACAAGATAGTCCCTCGTTTGGTCGAGCATGGCTACAAGACCATCTGCTATGATCGAAAAGGTTTCGGACAATCTGAATTTGCAGGTTTCGAGGATTTCTATGTCAGCGATCAGGTAAGGCCCGAGAGCCTGAGCGAATTGGAATCGCTCCGGCATTGGCTCGGCATTGACTCGTTTCATATCGTCGGCCAATGTGAAGGCGGAGTAGTGGCCGCAGACTATGCCTCACAGTATCCGCATCGTGTCAAGAGTATGGTTGCCTCAAGCACCCTGTGTCACAGCACTGTCCCCCTGACTGAGCTTAATGCCTCAAAATTCACAAAAATCTTTGATGAATTGGACCCTGATCTAAAAGAAAAACTCATTAGCTGGCACGGAGAAAGGACCGAACGATTCTTCAATCAATTCCGTTTATATGGAGGCGCTTACGGAAGAGACTTCTTTGACTTGCGGCCCACCTTGACTCTTGTCACTTGCCCGGCGCTTGTGCTTTACCCAGACAGGAGTTATCTATTTGAAGTTGAACAAGGAATAGCCTTCTACAGACATCTCCAGTTGGGTGAACTCGCTGTACTGCCGGATTGCGGACACAATACCTACGAAGAACAGCCTGAAGAATACGTCTCTCATATTACGAACTTCTTGGCCCGCCACCGGTTTGGAGAAAAGGCGGGGCAGGTTTCCAAGACATTCCGACCGATGACCTGTGCAGGTTAGGGCATCTTGTTTCAGAAACATTATCGCAGCACGTCCTATTTTGGCTCGAACAGTCTTCCTCCGAATAGTATGCTGTTCGTGGGTTTGTGCCATATCAGAAAAAGGAACGGGTGGTCCGCTTTGAAAAGTTTCGGCTTAGGAGGAGGTACGTATGAGGAAGGTCCACCGTTAGAGCCTCCAATCTGTGAACATGTGACCGAGACAGCTCTCGTGCCCTCTTCGTTTACTCGAATCCAAACCTCCTGGCTGAGTTTCATCACAAAAAGACCTTTCGCTCCGATCATGCAAGACAAATCGGTTTGATTCGAAAAAATTTCAGCCATTCCCAGATCGCTTAGTACATCATTCAGCAGCCACTCAGAACTCATCTCGAATTTCGGTATGCGTACATCTACCAGTTCGCTCTTCAGAGAATTGATCCAAAAATTGAGGTTGTCCGAGTCCAGCAATGCGTCCAATTTCTTGATCCCTGAAATCTCTCTTGGAAGGAAGACAATCATAGACAGCTCTTTCCCTCTGTACGGCATTTCAAGGATTTGGAAATCTGCGCTTTCCGCGTATGGGAAACTCGACACATTAAACATAGTAGGCGCGCTAGTTTTTCGGCCATTGACATTATAGAACGGTTCCGGGCGACTCTTGCCTTCATCGAATGGGCAGTCCCATTTGTTTTGGAAGCGCAATACGTTTATCATTGTTAACCCTATTCGGGTCACGTCCAGGGCGCGTCCAATCGAACATGGGTCATTTTGAACGTTCTTGCCACCCTCGGTTTCAGGAGCCATTCTTAATTCGCCTTGAACGCCATAATGGCTTTTGAGAATGGCCAGGTAATGCTTTAGATATCCTACTCCAGGATCACTAACACTATTGTTTATGTCGAGCCGTCCACCTTCCTTCGCGACGGCACATCCCAGCTGTAACCGCAGACTGCCCATAGTTGCATGAACATCTTTGGACGATCCTTTGAATCCAAGCTCACGGGTGAGCAACTCTTCGGTTTTCCCGTGTGCCCCAGCATGAATCATCCCGAGCAGAGCGTACACGCCGTACGGTGAATAGACAGAGTTCTCGTCTTCCCTGCTGAGTTTCTTATGAAGCTTGACAGCGAAAGGAAGAAGCCCTTCAGTAGACAATTTCCTTGTTTGAGTCAGCTGTTCTTCTCTGAGAAGCTCCTCGCACAATGCCTTGGCTGCCGGGTCCATTTTCGGCGTGAATCGGAATGAACAAGTCTTAGGATCTACGATTGATTCTGTGAAACACTCGGACGTTGGTCCTCCGGCATAGCTCATGCCCTCGCAGACCCCAACCAGGGTAGGAAGCTCTTTCCACCCTGCAATTGACCGGCGGTATATACGTCTTGTCCCCTGCCCTTCTGGCTCGGTGCCATAGTCCGAACAGCTGCGAAGCTCGTTGTCTTTGATGCTGATGCGAACACCATTGCCCGCACCACGGAATCCATAATAGGGCCCCACGAAAAACGGCAAATGATCTTCTGTTATCGTCCATGAATCACAGTTGAGGTCTTTTAGCTCTGTGTCGAGCCTCTCTATCGCTTGGCCCAATTTCAGTAGATCCTTGGCAGCCCGTTCATCTGCTCCTGCCTGCATTTTGGGCAAATAGTAGACGTAATAGCCTATAATCAATACACTTACAGCAAGCACTATAACTGAAACCCTTTTCAGAGCCCATCGAAACAGATGGGCCCTCCCGTATTTGCGAAGAATTGTCATAACTCTTTTGCGTAACAAGACGATCAAGAGAATCCAGGATAGCGCCAAGATTGCATACTGAAATAAGGGCAGATAGAAACGGGCTCCGAATATTCCCCAAGAATTAGTGACGTGCAGAAGAGTGGGGATGCATAGCAATAAGAGCATCCAGGTGGACACACCCTTTTTCCGAGTCATACCTCACCCCCATCTTTACAACGTTCTTGGGGTCTCTAATAGTCACAGAAACGGCCAGGACAGGAACCACCGGGCAGTGCGCTCGGGCGCTTGCGCCAGCCGGACGATTCTCCGACGCTCGAAGGCACTCGTGCAATCCGGAGAACGGACCTTGAATTAATCAAGATATCAGAATCATTTGAAACATTTTGTACCTTAAAAGCGAACATACCTGAGGCAGGATCATAGGTCAACTACATATGTCGCCTCTTGGCGTCACCACGGTCATGACGTTGCAGACGGCGAAAAAAGATCCACCAGGGAACCGGAGGAGCCCAACTCCAAAGAAGACGCCGAATCCGATGCTAACTTCGGAGGCATTCCTTGAGGCGATCAAGTCTGGAGCGGTAAGAACGATAAATCGTATGAGCCTCGGTCAGGTCAACGGGGACAAACCGGACCCGGTCTCCGGGCTTGGCTTGGGCTAGTACGTCGAGATCCGGTGAGATGACGGTCGCAATCTTTGCGTACCCTCCGACGGTCTGTTCAGCCAGGACGATGATTGGCTGACCGTCAGGAGGGACTTGGATCGCGCCTGAAACACTAGGCTCTGAGATAATACTCTGGGGGGCATTTTCTTTGAATTCGATTTTCGGTCCTTCGAGGCGATAACCCATGCGGTCTGCTTTGGAAGTCACTGTGAACTCGGAACCGAAGAAGACCCCGAGCCCTGTGTCGAAAAAATCGTCCTGTGGCCCTGGTATGGCTCTCAAGGCGATATCCGTGTCAAACCGAGGCTTGAAATTTTCAGGGACAAACACCATGCGATTCAGGGCTCCGGCCGGTCCTCGGCGCAAGGTGTCCCCTTTGGCCAGGGGCCTGCCTTCCAGGCCGCCGATCTTGCCGCTGGTGTAAGTGGAGCGACTCCCCATGATCTCCTGAACATCCAGTCCGCCCATAACCGCAAAGTAAGCTCGCACTCCCTTGCGAGCACTTCTGATGCTGATTACATCCCCTCTGTGGACGGCGAAAGCTGCCCACATAGCTTGGGGCCGATCATTCACAAAGACGGGAACATCTGCCCCGGTAATTGCGACAATGGTGTCGGACAGCACCTCCAGTCGAGGCCCGATGAAGGTGATTTCAAGGACCGCTTCGTTCCTTTGATTGCCGACGAGCATATTCGCAGCCAGGTAGGCAAGCTTGTCCAGAGCGCCTGAAACAGGAATGCCGAATTGCTGATAGCCGTACCGACCACTATCTTGAACGGTGGTGAACGGGCCGGGTTCCAAGACTCGGAAGGCGTCCATCAGGCGTTTCCTTCAGACAGGATGCGATGGTATTCCTGCTCCGAGATCCGCACGAATTTGATCATGTCCCCGGCCCTGTAGAGAAAGGGGTTCTCTTTCAGAGGGTTGAACAGCTTCAAGGGGGTGCGGCCTATCAGGCGCCACCCACCCGGGCTGTCCACCGGGTAGATCCCTGTCTGATTGTTCGCAATCCCCACTGATCCAGCAAGAACCAGTGATCTGGGGCTCTCCAATCTGGGAGTGTGAAGCTCTTCTGGAAGCCCACCCAGATAGGGGAATCCAGGGGTGAAGCCAATCATGTAAACCTGATATTCTGCCCCGGAATGAATTCTGATCACGTCTTCGGCCGTCATGTTATGCGCATCAGCCACAAACTCAATGTCCGGACCGTTATCCCCACCGTACAAAACCGGAATCTCTACGGTACTCGGCGGAGGAATTTCAAGCTGGTCAAGGCGAATCTCCATGGACTGCAAGGCCTCTTCCAGCGTCATGATATCAGTAACCAAGGGATCATAGACTATCAAGAGCGAGCGATAGGTAGGGATGACCTCTACGACGCCGTCCGGGTTCTCGTCAGCTATGACCATGGCCATGGTCCGCACCTTGACGTTGATGTCCGGAGAGATGGAATCCCCGTATTCCACGAGGAGGCCCCTGTCCCCCATGAGCCGGAGAACAGCTTTTTCAAAGAGACCGGCCATTAGTGCTCCTGCTGATCATTCACGAAACTCAGGTTTGCATCTCATCAGAGGCCCATGGGCTTGACGGCAACCCCATCGGA
>JACRDE010000040.1 GCA_016212935.1 Desulfomonile tiedjei
AGACGGGCGGTTCACCCCCACGCATGTGGGGACAACGGAGAAGATAATCTTCGCGTAAACGTCGCAATCGGTTCACCCCCACGCATGTGGGGACAACTTAAATAGTTACGCAGCATAACTCCTCGCAATCGGTTCACCCCCACGCATGTGGGGACAACACTGGACAAAACCGCTCTATTGCGGGATTCGTACCAAGAAAAGACCCTCGAAGTCCTCAAGAGAGCGGCTCGATTTGCCGCTTGAGCGTATCACAAATCCTTGCTCGGTGTTACTGTCATGAATCATTATACAGCCGCCATTTTTTGAATCATGGCATGCTTTGTCCCACAAACGATCCCGTACCATGCCGGAAACGCTTCCCACAAAAATACCACTCTTTGGCTCCAGCATCCAACGAGAAAGCTCGCCTCGCAAACCTATCGGCACTTTTTCAAGAATCAGCACCACCATCTTCTTCACCTACTTCGCTGTCTTCGGCAAAATTCTTGCCGCTTTCCACTGTGCCTTCCACAGGGTCCCAGAGAGAGGCCGGAAGAGCAGGATCAGTATCAAGACCACTGGAGCCCTTGGATCGGTCGTCGCCCCTGATGCCCAGAGCGAACAAAATATCTTGGACTGCCTTCTTCAGAAGCATGTTCTTTCTGAATGTGTCTCTGGATGCTTTTCTGGCCCGTGTCTCAAGGTGTTCGGAACCCTCGGCCGCCTCAGAGAACGCTATAGGTATGGAGATCTCTGTTTTGTAGAGATCCGCTATGTCATAAACAAAGGACAACATCTTTCCTGTGTGAATGAATCCAATCGCAGGAGAAAGCCCTAGAGCGAGAATGGCTGCTTGACAGATTCCGTACAAGCAACTGTTTGCAGCGGACAGAGCTCGGTTCACTGGATCGGATGCGGCCCAGTTTTTCCGATCGTAGGATCTGCCTGTCCATGGCACGCCTGTCTCTTTGGAGGCTCGGGCGTAAGCTTCTCTGACACGAATACCTTCTTTGCCTCGAATTTGCCTCAAGTCCCAGGAGTCTGGAATAGCCTCGCCAAAACGCATTTGATAGAGTCTGATTACTACTTCGAGGCGAGTCTCCGGATCTGCCCACAAGCTGGCCTGATGTAAGAGGTTGTCCGCGTTTCGGGTTTTTCCTTGGCCATATGCGTAGAAACGCACGCCCTCTTCTCCGCCCCAGCACACCAGACATCCGTTGTCAGCGAGGGCTGAGATTGCAGCATGGGTGACGCTTGTTCCCGGCCCCAGCATTAAAAGGCAAACAGCGGCGCATGGGACAGGGACTTTTCCGTTCGCGTCCAGGACCACGATTGCTTTGTCTTGCTGTTCAATCCTGCAGTTATCAACATACAGATAACTCCAGGCATCCCTAAACTTAGGCAAAATCTGCAAATCTTGAATCCTCATTTCGCCTCCTAACTGAACTAGCGCTGAACAGGTGCAACAGACAAGAGCCCAAAACCGAATGCCTTTGCTGAACCGACGCCACATTCGAGAAGTTGCTTGAGAACTGACGGGTCCTGCAGTCGGAAAATCCCTTCAAAAAGTACTGACCACCATTGCATGCGTTGGCCAGGTTGCGGCTCGTATTTTGTTCGCCATCCGTGCGCCCAGCCCGGTACGAAGGTCTCAATGCAGATTGGAGAACCGGCAGCTTCCCTGAGTTTTCTGCTCAGCCAGTCAGCATGCGCTTTCAATGTCGGCTCGACCCGCTTGCGTTTACCGTTTGATGAGCCGTCTTGGGTCTTCCGCGTCGGATTAGCCATGAGACGAAAGCGCACCAAATCACCAGGACGCAAACGGTGGTTGTGCCTCGGGCGGTTGTCACAATTCAAGACTAGCGAGTCTCCATCAAGATTAATGAAAACCTCCTTGAGCTGCGGCGGCCCAGCAAGAAGGAAGTCAGCGTTTCCTATCGGGCGACCCCGGTCATCGACAGCACCTTTGTCCAAGCCGAATGCGTAGTCCCAATCAGGTGGTTCGGGGCCTTCCGACTGGACTATGATGACCGGTCTTCGGCCGCCTTGAATGGAGTCAACCGGGTAATCGATGCGAAATAGAAAACCACTTTTTGCTGCTCGCATCTGGGGTCTATCGTCGTCGGGAATTTGTACTGGCAACTCGCACAGGGCCGGAAAACCGGAAGAGCTGAACGGCCGACAGTACGCAGTCTCGCGCTCGTGCTGAGGAGGCTTCGAAGATGGAAATGCCATGCACAATCGCTGATGCACTCGGTACAGATTGCGGAGCCATCGACGGCAGATATTCCAATCAGGCCGGTCGGGATTGTCACCCACGTTGATAAGGAGGTGAGAATGATACATCGTTTAATCCCCCTCTTCGAGGAGTTCACGGCGGACTCTCACCGGGACCCCACGTAAGGCCCGGCGTCGTCCCTCCTCACTGCGCCACCTGCGGATTTCGTCCCGTTTGGCAATAATGTCATCGCGCCAAAGCGGATCTTCTGGATTGATGCGATCCAGTCCCATGCCGAGGCCGTATTCGATCATCGTTATCGCATCATGGCACAGTCTGCACAGTGAACGAAGGTCTTCTGAGTCTTCATGGCCTCCGGCTCTTCGGTACGTTACGTGCTGCACGGTCGTGGCAGGAGATTTGCAGAAGACGCAGAGGCCTTGGTCGGATTTTAGTCGATCTTTCCGGCGTTTCCTGAACTCCTTATTGCTGTAGTCGGCTCGAGGAGGAGTCGGAGGCGGCGTCCTAAGCTGAAGCGGCTTACCAACCGATACTTGGACAGATGTCCGCTTCACTAGCCGCGGTTCATGTACAGGAGGATCTAAGGAGACCGGTGCATCGTACCAGACCTCTGCATCTGCAGGCGCGATGTCTATTTCGGGCGTTGGTCGCCATTCAATCAGGCAATCTAGTTGTATCGTCTTTGAACGGTTTCTTGCTTCATTGTGAGGCGTGTCGCCATCATAGCGCGGGCGCCACGCTTGTGACGCCAAAGCCTCCTCTAAGCTGTCGAAGGGGCCCGTGTCTGCTTCACTGTTGCCATCACTTCGCATGCGCGTGACTAGGATGGGAACGGATGGAGAACAACACTTGCGACCAAGGAAAACCGGCCACTCTGGCTTTTGAAGCGCCTCAGCAATTTCTTCGATCAGCCCCGGATAACCTTGAAGCGCCACGAGGAAATTTGCATCGCAAAGGTACTCTCGGCGGGTGATGAGCGTTTCGTACTTGCCTGTGCTGGCCGTCTTCTTGATCTTGCCAGCAGCAGTCAAGACGCCGTAGCCGGCGCCCACGGTGTGATAATCCCACCAGCGAGTTCCAGCCCGGTCGATGCGGACGCCCATCGCCAAAGCGTTCAACTCTGGGAGACGTTTGCTTGCCGCCTGTCGCGTCAGCCCTCTAGCGCAGCTGATCAGACCCATAACACCGGACTTTGTGGGTGCCTCCATGGTTCGACGGATAACAAACTTTGAGTTGTCGCCCCAGGCCTGAAGCGGACCCTCCAGGCGCAGAAAGACTGTGTTGGGTGTATCGCCCATGGTCAAAACTCCTCTGGAGCATCCTTGCCGAGGTCCTTCACGTCGGCCCATTTGAGACCGACCTTAAGTGACTCAATAACAGCTTCAACCAAACCTTCTTTCTCTCCTTGGTTTCCACCGAGCACATCATATCGGTATTCTGTAACGAATTTGGCGGTTGTTTTCTTCCTGCCATCAGCGGACCTCTCCCAATATTTCAATGGGAATCGCCACAGCTTGGGGCTGTACCACAGTAGCGTTGAGTCAATATCGTAAGCTCTGCGGACCGCCTGAACGTGATCGGCCAGACACGCTACGCTGCGCCCTTCGATGCTCTTCTCATCTGCAGCGTCGTCGTCAGGTTTCCCGATCCGCTCCACAGGGTCAGCGAAGGCATTGGCGTAATTTGTAGGGATCTTGGCCTCTTTGATTTCCACGAGAATGCCGCACGGCTCACAATGTGAAGCGAAGCTGTTCTGCTTACCAGTGGGCGAGGTAAACGCCGCAGCACGTAGGAAATGACCGAGCGTGCAAGCGGCAAGCTTCTGAGCATGAGGTTTGATCTTGCTCATCCATTCCGAATGAGCTGCCTCATCCCCATCCTTATCGGGTCCCGGTCCTGCAAGGTTATGGACGAGCTGGCCCCAGTCCAGACAGAAATATTTGTAGAAGCACGCTGAGTTGAACATTGCCTCGTCTACATGGCCAGCACCTCCACCCGCTTTACCCAAATCGTCTACGGCCGTGAAGTAATCCACCTCGTTAAACACGGCGTGCGTTGAAATTGCATGTGCTACCTGCATTGCGGCTGCCACATCGTCGAAGGCATCGGACGTAGTCATGCGACCGAACAGAGCAATATCCACGGCATTCCTATGGGTTACGGATTTGAACGCCTCCATGAATTCGTCCATTTTTTTCGGCTTTTCAGGGGCATCTTCGTTGAGTTGTAGTTTTTCTTCCTTGTTAGCAGGCTTTGTCAGGTCCCTGAAACGAGCGGGGTCGCCTACATTGAATTCAGTGAGGCGCTCTGCGATTAGTCGGGCGTGTTCAGTACCTGGCTGGTCGTCCTCCGTTTGAGGCTCAGGTTCCGACTCCTCGCCTGCGGAAGCTTGAAGGAGTCGCGACATTCGGCACTTTGCGATAGTCCAACTAGATTTAACGATCTTCTCTTGTTCCTTTTCTGGCAGGTCGGATTCCGTAACAATCCCGCGCACGATCTCCTGGAAGCCCACAACAGGGTTGAGAAAATAGTCGTATTGCTCTTTGGCATTGTCGCGAAGCCCCTCAAGTTTGGTGACAAAGTATCTGGCGTGGCCCGGTCCGAGGTGGATCAATTGTGGTGTCTTAGGCCTTGGATCTGCTTTCTGTGCGATTGCTGTCTTCTTCTCATCTTTCTCCTTGCTCAGCGCAATTTGCCTGGCTTTTAGCACGATTCGTCCGTGTTCTGCAGCAGGAATACCTGATTTCTCCAATTCTCTCTCCACCAACCAGGGGAAGAGCTTGGTTCGACGGCCGATAAAGCTCTTCATGGCCTCTGCAAATAGTCCCGGTTCGCGGTTATGAATGTCATCGGGATTTCCCGGATTGCGGATGCTGCGCTTTTGTGTCTGACTGGAGAGCCGGGCTCGGGTCACCCCGCCGAACAGACACGTCTTGGGTGCTCCCAAGTCATCGCGATTCAGATTGGCAGGGCTGTGGTTCTGGATCATATGGATTTCAATCAGCATGTCAGTTCCCCCTTTTTCTTTGTGACTTTCAAGTAGTGGCAGGCCCATTCTTCGCGAACGTCCATCCTGCGGCGATGTTCCGCACCGCGGTCCCAAATCGACAAGTCTTCGAGCAATTGCGCCCAATCAAGGCCAGCGCATCTCTTTCTCTTGACGGCATCTGCGACTGTAGACAGCGCCCAATGCAGGTGTGGCTCCAGTGCAGAGATCTGTGTGCACAATAGAGTGTCGAATCGTGCCCGGAAACGGAGGCGTCCATACTTATTGCTGGGTTCACACCGGCCCAGGATTCGCGGGAGAGTTGGTCGAGCGCCCGCATCCTCTGGTCGAACGTGAGGTAAAGGAAAAGCCGCGTACAGTTTCGATAAAAGCCAACTCGTTTCCCGACGCGGAGCCGCTTGGCTTTCCCGTCTCAGCGGCCACCACAGGCCGGTAAGCAAGTCGAATCCTTGTAGTGCCTCATCCAACGGTTTGCCCGCAAGCCGACGGAGTTGCGAGCGTTCACCTTCTTTCAAGCCTTCGAGCTGCCTAATGAACTTTGCTGCGTGACTCATTTCCGCCCCCTTTTGGTTGCTCGCTTTTGGGCTTGGCAGCCCGAGCTTCTTCCTCTTCAAGTTGTCGAACCGCTGCTCGAAAAGCTTCGTCAACTTTTTGAATCGCTTCCTGTCGACGAAGCGACGAACCGTGCATGGTCAGGGTGACAGCAGATCGCAAGGCATGTCTGACGGCTCCTTCAACCCTTCGACGCCATGCCTTGCGCGCATTCTCCCATTCTGTGGAAGCCGAAGAATTGATCACATAGATGAAGTCACGGAAAGCGGAGTGTAGTACCGTCTCACTTTGCTGACGCACCTGACACAGGGCGGACCGGAGATCGTGCTGTTTGCGATTCCGTTCACTTGTTCTCGAAAGAAAGACCGCATCCCTCAATTTCTTCACGGGCTTTTTCCATTCTCTTGTTTTGGCGTCTATGGTCTTAAAGATCAGGTCTTCTAACCAATCTGCCTCCTGTCTTACGATTGCTGATCCTTGTGAGTCTTGAGCAATCCCAGCGCACAGTTCGAGGGTCACCTCCCACACATCGAAGTAATTTGCCTTACGATCGGTGGCGAATCCAACTGCTCGCACTTCTACTGTCTCGTGTGGCCCAACCTCGTTATGCGCTTTCAGCAACCATGAAGGAGCTCCAATGTATGCATCGGTGCTGGAAGGGAGCATCTGCAACCAGAGTTGCCGCCACTCGCCTGCGGAATTCCAGGGATCATTTAAGCAATCGCGAGCCTTGGCCGAACCCGTATCGACTGAATCTCTCGACGAACTTTTTTGGGGTTCCTTCAAATAAGCAACATCAGGATCGCGCCATTTCTTACTCAACACGCGTCGCTTGATTATTTCCACTTGCTCCTTTGATGGTTTCTTAAAAGCAATATCTGTGACAACAGAATCAACTCTGCCACACAATATGCATCTGTCCTCCGCAGAAGGTCTGCCAAGTCGAACTTTTCGTGGAATAAAGGTGAAGCCTTCTAGAATACCCACATGATGTTCTGCAGTAATCACCTCTAGACCAGTGTCCCATACTGGACGATCATGAGATGGGTTGGACATCGGCCATTGGAACAGCAGCACCTGGAGCAGCGTATCGGATCGTGGTGCGAAGTAGATGGGGGGGACCTGGTTTATTCCCGGGAATTTCTCTCTCCCTTCCGACGCTGTAAATGCCGGCAGACGGGTGAGCCCGAGAGCGCAGCAGGCAAGGCACATTGGTGCATGGCTATCTCGTACGTGCCGAAAGTGAGCCTTGTTTGTTCCGCTCGGCGCTTCATGCAGCAGAACATTGGGACCAGGTTTTGTCTTCGTGTTGGACGGAAGCATCTGGTAGTGCCCTGGGTCACCCAGCAAATTGAATGCTGGGTTGGGCTTTTTCTCTGTTCCTAATTTCCTCCTGAGCCATGCTTCTGGGATGCCGTCCTGACGCCCAAACTCTTTTCGATCTTCGTCCGAAAGGCTCTGTTTACACCATTGCAATACCGCCAGGAGGAGGCGTAGCAGCGCGACGTTGTCCATCGGGTTGCTCGCAGCGATCTGGCGTATCTGGCCCGCCTTTGTCAGCGCGGTCCTGATGCCGACCCGACTAAAGGTTCCATTGGACCAGAGCACAGGAATCCAGTCCTCTTCTAGCAGGTTATAGGCCTCGGTTTTTTGTTTCATGGCTTCCTCTCACGATAAGAAGAACGTTCCAGGTTGTTGATTCGCCTTGCGGCCCACAGAGAGAGCGCGATTACTAGATCGATATCCTCAATGGAGACTCCCCCCCGATGATACCGGTATAATGCTCCCTACATTTGTCAAATAAGGTCAAATACGCTAGATTTTTTTCGTGAATGCCTCGCTCGCAGGCACGGGCTTTTCGTAGCAAGCTGCGGCAGCCTGATGCTCATCTCGTATTCGGGATCGCAAAGAGTCCGGCTCAATCACCGTGGCGGCCGCACCAAAACCCAGAATCCAAGAAGTGATCTCATAATTGATGGGCACTTCCAGGAAAATCTCCACTCCTCCATCTCCAAGTTCCCTGATTTCTTGTGTCGGATGCCATATACGCTCACGAACAACGTGTGCAGCACCGGGAGCAAACCGAATCCTTATCTTCCGGGGCTCTCCTCGCATGACGTTAAAGGCTGTCTGTAAGTAGTCTTCCAGGTTGAAGTCCTTGGGGAAGTGAAACGGTTCATCCAGGACCTTGTAATTCCCGATCCGATCCATCGCAAATGTTCTGACTGCATTTCTTAAATGACAAAGGCCTATGAGATAGACCCCCCCGTTCATAGCCCATACCTGATATGGGTCGACCTTTCTTACGGTCTGTCGGCCCGTAGATACGGCTTTGTACAGGATCTCTACGCGTTTCTTTGTTGCTGTAGCTTTACTGATGCCCTGAATCGCCTCCTTGCATGAGGTCAAATCCTTACAAGAGGCGAATCCGATTTTGAGCCGGCCGGAAATGTTTTCCAGGTACCGAAGTGTTTCGGGTGATAGAACGGCTTTCACCTTATCGAAGAGGCTCTCAATGCTTTCGTGGAAAATGGTTCCTTCAAAGATGCTGAGCAGGTCTCGGCTCATGTGGAGAGCCATGAGTTCGGTCGCGGTCAAAGGAAGAGGTAAGTCCTTCTTGAATCTGTCGACAAGCTTCCAATAAGAGTTCTTCCCGACCTTTTCGTTATAAATGGGAAAGCCAGCTTCCTGAATTGCTTCTAGGTCGCGGTATACAGTCCTGAGCGGGGCCTCCAGCTCATGTGCGAGCTCAATGCCAGTGATACCCATCTTCCGGGATTCCATCATTTTGATGATTCTCCACTGACGCGCCAGTATAGTCCCTCGCATTCCAGGATCCTCCGTGGGCTGTGTTAATTGGCGTAGGGCAGGAGCCTATTTTATCGCGCCGTCGTAACCCTTTGTAAACATTAAAAGCTGCTTGCAATGACTCCTTCGTGGGGCGGCCAGCATGTCAGAAAAGGTATATTTTTTCTTTCGATGCCAGGGAGCAGGATCAGCAACGAGCCTCTTTGTGGTGTTGAACTGTCTGACGAACCAAAGGACTACTAGCAAGGTATCCGGAGTAAAACGCATCAATGTATGCCTGAGCCTTGGCTCTGACACACCAGGATTTCCCTGCATTAATCTTGACGGCCACTCCTCCAGGGGAGATCCCAAAGCAAATGCGGAAATTCACTTCTTTGGCTGTGTCCCGGTCAATTCCAAGAGGTGGCGGTTTCTGCATGGGCATCTCCGCCGCTGAGAAAAAAGCTTGACACGAAAAATCAGGCTATTAATATATTGACCGGTGTACATATTATTACACCTGATATGAGTCCCCGACTCGAGTTCACGTGAGAAAGCGTGGCGCACTCCAAACTGACGCATTTTTGCTGTGTCGTGCGCTTCGCAGTCCGATCTTCAGCGGGGGTTACTATTAAAGACTGTTCGGATTCCGGTGTCTTGCAGACACTGTGGAGCCGGGTAGCTTGCATTCTTTACATTGTCAGGAAGCTAGAGTGATAAACCGACCGGAAAGAGAGGGGCCAGCGAGAGAACGCAAGAAGCCCGTGAGGACAAGCAAGGAAGAGATCCAGGAAAAAGCCATGGATCTCTTCATGAAGAGTGGCTACCACGGGATGTCCACGCGCGACCTGTGTAAAGCCCTGGGCATATCAAGACCAACGTTGTACTGGTACTTCAAAGACAAGGAAGATATTCTTTTCTCCCTTCATAAAAACAGGTTAGAGAGAGGAATCCGACCGTTACTCGCCAGAATGAAAGAAATCGATGATCCGCTGACGAGGATACGTCTATTTATCCACCAGCACACCAGAACCGTTTGCTCATCGCCCGATACAAAGGTGCTTATCAATGAGACTGAGTATCTTGCGCCGGAACATGCGCAGTGGGTGCGCGGGCTTTGGGGGGAACTTCTCGATGAACTCAGGCAAACACTGCGCGAGTTGAAGGAGGATGGCACAATCAAAGAGGTCGATGAACTTTTCGCCGCATTCAGTTTGATCGGCATAGTCATGTGGCCATACACTTGGTTTGATCATACCAGGCCGGAGGGCATCGAAGGACTGATTGACACTATAGAAGAGATGTTTTTTACCGGCCTCTTAAAGCCTAGCATTTCTTGGAGAGCCCGCGGTCTTAGCAACCCAGCGTGAGAGACACCTGAGCCTCGAACGCGGCCATCGGATGGGAACGGCGAACCGCAAGCGGTTGCAGCGTCGACTTGCCCGGAGAGTGGCGTAGAGCCTGATCACAAGAAAGTGAGTGTGTGACAGGACAGAAAAGTTTTTCGAGTTTGCGTAGTAGTTTTGTGGGTAAGACTATACAGAGCGGTAGATATACTCTAACCTACCCTCTGCGGTGTGGCGGACGACGGCTAGCGGTTCCACTGATTCGGGTGGAGCAAGGCGGGAAGTCCCCCGCAACTTTGACCGAGCACCTGGCAAACCGAAAAAGGTCGTACAGGCAGCTTATTAGGAGGATGCCATGACAGTCTTTTACAGAAGGCTTCCAAAATTCGACTACGTTTCTCCAAAGACCCTATCGGAAGCCTGGGAGTTGATGCAAGGTACCAAGGGGATAGATTATCAAGTGTTTGCCGGGGGCACGGACGTAATCCCGAAGCTCAAACGGCGGCAGGGGCAAATCCCCAAATGCCTGATCGATATCAAGGGAATCCAGGAACTGGACTATATTCGGTACGATGCTAACGCCGGCCTGGCAATAGGTGCGCTCGCCAGCGTCTACGCTGTTGCGCATTCGTGCCTGGTGAGTGAGCATCATCCAGCCCTCGCCTCTGCCGCAGGCAAGATCGCCGCTCCCCAGATCCAGCATCGAGCAACTGTCGCGGGGAACATTTGCAATGCGGCTCCTTCGGCTGATACCGCACCTGCCCTTCTAGTGCTGGATGCCACCGTTCGATGTGCCTCTGTTTCCGGGGAGCGCAGCATCCCATTGAAGGATTTCTTTACTGGCCCACTTCAAACTGCCCTTTCTGACGGCGAGATCGTCAAGGAGATCCTGGTTCCCCGATCCAGTGCAGGACCCAGCAGTTGCTACTTTAAGCTCTCTCCGAGGCGGACGTTGGATCTGGCTGTGGTGGGGGTAGCTGCTTTCATCCGAGCAAACAACGGTAAGTGTGACGAAATTAGGATAGGACTCGGGTCGGTAGGCCGGACCCCTCTGAGGGCGTTCTCGGCTGAGTCTACGCTACAGAACGCAAAAATCACCGAGGAGAGTATCGAACTCGCGGCCAAAACGGCAGCTGAAGAGTGTTGGCCGAGAGATTCCATCCGCGGGTCTGCAGCATATCGCAGAGCAATGGTCCGCGTGTTGGTAGCCAGGGCGATTAAACAGTGTCTATCCGGAAAGCCGTTGGGAACACTTTGCTGAATAGTGGGAGACAGCAGATGAAGCACATTGAATGTACTGTAAACGGAAAGAGCGAAAAGCTTGAAGTCGCTTCTTCGGAAACACTTCTCGAGATGATCCGAGAAAAATTACATCTAACTGGCACAAAAGAAGGCTGCGGTATGGGCGAATGCGGGGCGTGCACAGTCGTCATGGACGGCGTCACCGTGAATAGTTGCCTAGTCCTGGCGGCTGAGGCAGACGGAAAATCCATTGTAACCATAGAAGGGATCGGGACAGCAGAAAAGCTCCATCCCGTGCAAGAAGCCTTTGTGAAGCATGGCGGATCACAATGTGGGTTTTGTACCCCTGGGATGATTGTCTCCGGAACCTACTTACTGAA
>JACRDE010000508.1 GCA_016212935.1 Desulfomonile tiedjei
CTTTTTGTCTGAGCCTCTTTAATATGAATTTGGACCAAGCTCACGGGGAAGGTGCCGTGCATTTCCGCCGGGCACAAGGGGGTGGTCGGCAACAAACGGAAATGGATGGTTTTCAATCAACAAGGCATTCCCGCGGGAGTTGTTGTTTAACTCCTACCGGGAGAATTCGTATTAGATAAACTTTGATTTCATTAGTGATGCAAAGTAAAGGAGGGCTTATCCATGGCAGGAGATGGTAACGGCTTGGAGTCGCTCTACAAGAGCGAAGACTGGCTCGGGGTCTGGGTTGGCTTCTTTGTCATCGCCTTGGTCCTAGCGGGCGTAACCATAACAACTCCAAAACTCAGATGGGTCACCGATGGGGAGTTTGCCTCCTACATCGCGGGAGAGAAAACCCAGGTCGAAAAACTGGGTAAACAGGCTGGAGAAAAGGGAGAAGCCGATCTCCAGGCAGCAGGTACGGCCCTGGCAAGCGCAATTGAGAAAGGAGATAGAAAAGGCGTAGGAGATGCGGGCAAGAAATTTGAGAGCGCGGCCAAGAAAGTCAAAGACGAGGGCCTGAAGAAGAAAGCCTCGAAACTTGGCAAAGACATGGGAGATCATTCGGGAAATACCCTGTCCAAGGTCTTTTCGTCTCAAAATATTATGTGGTCCGTTATCTGCGGAATAGGCATTCTCGTCCTCGGCGTAATAGCTATGTCTCTTCTCGGAAGAAATGTAGGAAGCTTCATTGCAGGCTTCCCCATTATCTTCATTCTCGCCTGGATTGGTATGCTTATTCCGGGCAATCTGACTGTAAGAGAGTTGGGCATCGAGTACGTGCTCTGGTGCCTCGTCCTCGGACTCTTCGTCAGCAATGTGATCGGCCTTCCGGACTGGCTAAGGGCTGCGGTTCAAACGGAATTCTTCATCAAGACGGGTTTGGTCATCCTGGGTTCGGGCATCCTGTTCAAGGAGATTCTCGAGGCTGGCGCTCTGGGGATCATTCAGGCGATATTCGTAGTGGGAGTCATCTGGTACTTAACGTACTTGATCGCCCGCAAAATGAACGTGGATGAAGAGTTCTCCGCTATCTTGGCAAGCGCGGTCTCCATCTGCGGTGTCTCTGCGGCTATAGCCACTTCTGGCGCCATTAAGGGAGACCCGAAGAAGTTGAGCTACACCACGTCCATCGTGTTGCTATGTGCTCTGCCAATGCTCGTCTTTCAGCCCATGATAGCCAAGTGGGTCGGGATGCCTGATGCGGTTGCTGGCGCATGGCTGGGCGGAACTCTGGACACCAGCCCCTCCGTCGTAGCCGCGGGTGCAATCATCAGTGAAGCCGCCATGAAGGTAGGCGTCATCGTGAAGATGTCGCAAAACGTGCTCATCGGAGTCGCTGCTTTCATCCTCGCCGTCGTCTGGACTTTCAAAAGGGCTGAAGAGATTCCTGGCGCAGGAAAGCCGAGCGCGATGGAAATTTGGTACAGATTTCCCAAATTCGTGCTTGGTTTCATAATTGCTTCATTGGTCTTCTCCTTTATCCTTTCGCCCCAAACTGTAAATGCGGTGAAGGGGACGCTGGGAAACGTCAGAACCATATGGTTCGCGTTGGCGTTCGTGTGCATCGGTCTTGAGACCCGGTTCGTCGAGCTCCTGGAACTCGGTGGTGGCAGGCCGGCTGTGGCGTTCTTGATCGGCCAGGGAATCAACCTCATTTGGACTCTGATCCTGGCTTATCTGCTTTTCGGCGGCATCCTTTTCGCTGCCCCGAAGTTCTAGAAGGCTGTAGGAGCGACAGCTGTTTTTTCTTATATGTGCGTAACGCCAAAAGTCCTACTGCTCGCTGGATCGGCACTCTGAGTGGAGCAAAACGGCGAAGCTATCCCGTTTTTCTTTGTGGTCCAGATTGCTTCGCGCGTACGCCCTCGCAATTGCCGTCCTGATACCGATGCGCTTTCAAAGCAGTAAGATCTGGGGCATATGCGCTAACTTGAGGGCGTTCGCCTCTTTGTCCGTCATTCCGGCGAACTATCATGAAGAGTCGTTCACAACGGAACATGAAAATACCCTTGAAAAGAAAACCATGGCATCCTCAAAGATAAGAAATAAGAAATCC
>JACRDE010000509.1 GCA_016212935.1 Desulfomonile tiedjei
GCTCACATAGACCGTTTACTCGATGGAACTGCGTCTTCTCACAGCTCTTCTATTTACCTCGACATGTTGGAATCAACACAGGGTGTGATTCGGCACATAAGAGATATGGCAGAGCGCATGCTCACGCTGCTTTCTACTCAGACAGCGCTCTAGACGATACTGAAGGCTCTATGGGTCGGGCGGTTCGCGGGCATTGGGTCCGCGGTCGCCTCTGGAATTCGCGAGGCCGGAGCGATCATGAAATCACTTCCCGCCGGACCGTGTCGCATTGAAGTGAACGGACCGAGCTTCGGAGCCAGGAGCCCACAATGATTCCCAGCAAGATTCTCGTATGTACGGATTTCTCCGAAAATTCGGTTCGTGCCAGGATTCTGGCGATCGAATACGCAAGGGTTTTCAAGGCGGAGCTCATCCTTCTGCATGTGGTAAATTCCAGGCTGCTAGGCTATCCCACGTTCGCAGATAGAATTCCCTTGGATATGGCTCTTGTACAGCAGAACATCGAAGAGGGCGTGACCGAAGAATTGGAACTGCTGGCAAACGACTGCAGGCGGGATTTAGCGGACGTCAGAGGCTATTCCAGGTCAGGGGCTCCAGCGGAGGAGATCGTTCGATTCGCCGATGAAGAATCTGTGGGCCTGATAGTGATGGGGACTCACGGTTGGACAGGGGTGAAGCACCTGATACTGGGCAGCACTGCAGAAAATGTAGTAAGGACCGCTAATTGTCCAGTGCTCACGGTCCGAGCGAAATCTGCCTGACACGAGCAATAATACATCATTCGTTGTGGCGGTTTCCGCCATGGGGGTTGGTATTAGAGGTTCCTAAATATAGCTCCAAGCTTTCTCGCGGTCGCTGGGATGTTTTCAATCTCTCGGAATCCTTTGTGACGGATTTCTAACTGAATAGCGTGCACTGACAAAGCCTCTCCTGTCATTCCGGCAAGCATTTTGAACAGCCATGGCATCCTTATGGGCCTCGCCGCGGCATACCCTGGCAAACCTTCTTCGACCCATACTTGCCGACCATTGTTCTCTAGCCCTCTGAGTCCAGAAACCATTCGATCCACCACAAGTTTGCCAGCAGTGGTGAGACCCATGCGAAAAGCCGCTTCCTTCCGTAAGTATTCATAACCGGCAGCCACTACAAAATCGGGATTTCGCTCCCCGCCAAGGCTTTGGTCGGCCATCCCGTGGATGAAAATCACGAGCGGAGTAGAATTTCGGCAAAGCGTCCGGGAAATTGCTGCCAAAGGGTGATAGAAATCCGGAGCGGCAATTTTGGCGTCAGGCCATTTATTGAGATCCACAGGAATCGCTGACGTTTTACGAAGGAATTCCTGTCTCATTGCAAGGTCGTCTGAAGAGGGAGTCACAGGATCGCTCACTGAAAGTGCTTGAGCTTCTGGATCGTCAGGTCGCTTTGGCTTTCTATACTTGTTGTCGTTTATCACAGCGTTGGCTTTGAGTTCGCAGGCCAGTGCGTGAGCGAGGTTTTCGGTGTTCCGATCGTCTTTCTTGAAGCCGTGGGGAGCGGCTACGACCAACTTGCAGGTTTCATTTACAAATACGTTTATGGAGCCGAATTGGAGATTCTGATCCAGCGAATCGAGGAAATGAGGTCTGAAGGCTGGATGAAATGCGCGGATTTCTTCCAGAGACAGGATTGCCTCACGGTTGCTTTCTGAATTGGTCCTCATGAGGTCCTTCGGAGATCTCGAGGAATTTTTCGTACGCCTCGCTTTTTTTCACGTGGAAACGGCGTCGAGCTTCGTCTGCCAGCCGCTTGCCGGATAATCCTTCATCGATGAGGGATCTAACGATTTCTTCCAGGTCTATCTTGTCTAGCGGTCGGAAGCTTCGCTCTACGACTACTACTATCTCACCTTTGACCTTTTGCCTTTGCTCGAGGTCAGCGAGGATTTCAGAGGCAGCACCTGCGAGGATCTCCTCGTGGAACTTCGTCAATTCCCTCATAAGTGCCACCCTGCGTTCCCCGAGAGTCTCCGCGGCTATCTTGAGCGTATCTACGATACGGTGCGGCGTATCCAGGAAAACGCAGGTTCGACCCTCTTTCGATAGGCCCTCGAAAAATGTTCGTCTTTGTTCGTTTTTTCTGGGAGAGAATCCAAGAAACGTGAACGCTGAGCAGTCCATGCCCGATACTGACAGCGCAGCAATTATGGAGGACGGTCCAGGCACCGGGACAACTTTGAAGCCCTTATCCAGAGCCGCTCGCACGACCATGCCGCCGGGATCGGAAATCGCCGGCGTCCCTGCATCGGAGACTATGGCGACATTCTCGCCCTTTTCCAGGCGCTCCAGGATCATCTCGGTCTTTCTGGATTCACTGAATTTGTGGAGACTTACCAGACGAGCCGAGATTCCCCATTTCTGCGTGAGGATTCGGCTTTTGCGCGTGTCTTCGCAGGCGATTACATCTGCTGTCCGGAGCACCTCCAGACCTCGGATTGTCATATCGTCCAGATTGCCGATCGGGGTCGCTACTACGAATAGGGTTCCTGAATTCATTTGTCCTGGTCAGGGCCTTCGTGCCCCGAGTAGATGTATGATTGGCGATAGAGGTCCACAGCGGACAACAGCAGCACTTTCAGCACTGCCGTGACCGGTATCGCAATAAGCATTCCCACTATCCCGAAAAGGTTTCCGCCTACGATCAGAGCTAGAATGTAAACCACCGGATTCAGGCCGATCGCCTGCCCCACAACCCTGGGTGTTATGACATAGCCTTCCAGAAGCTGAACGAACACTATCCAACCGAGCACGTAGCCCACATGAACCAGATCACCGAACTTTGCCAAGGCCATGAGCGACCCGCCCACAATTCCAATCATTGTCCCAAAATACGGGATCACAAATAGAAGACCCGATGTCACCCCCAGGACAATCGCCAGATCAATCCCGATCCACACAAATCCTATGGAGTAAAGCACTGCCAGAATGAGACTCACCGTCAGTTGGCCTCTGACGAAAGCAGCAAGAACCGAGTCGATCTGCTGCAACTTCCCGATAAGTGCAGGACGAGTGTCCGGCGGTATAAGTTCTCTGAGCGTCTGCCGGATTTGCTCGAATGAAACCATCAGGTAATACGATATGATAGGCACGAGAAGGGCATAAAAAATAAAGGAAATCAGGCTGATTGTGGAGCTAAAGATTGAAGAGGCAATCTTGGCCATCGGGTCAGCCACTTTGGGTAGAATTTGTTTCCACCGCTCCAGAAAGAGCTGCTTGAACTCGTCGGGGGTCTGCGGAACACTGATTCCCAGTTCATGGATGACCCAATTCGCCTGTGCTTCCAAAGCATCCCAATAACGGGGAGCGGTTTTCGCAAACGAAGCGATCTCGCGGACCACACTGGGAACAAAGAACAGAAGAAAAACGACAAACAATAACACGCCTGAGAAAATAAGGGCCAACGACGCTACAGACCTTGTCAAGCCCCAGGACTCCAAACGATTGACAGCCGGATTCAGTATGTAAGCCAGAAAGAAAGCCACCATGAGGATGACGGTGACATTCTCCACCATACTCATCAGCCAGAGCAAGAAAATCGCGAAAACCAGGCCCGCTGCAATCCTCAAAAGCGTTGTTCTTGTTTGAGGCTTCACGTTCCACCTCCTGAATTCGGCTGAAAGAATTGGATACCCAAAAGAAGAGTTCGATCAACTGGATAATACCAGTTCGCGTTCAAACGAGGAAGAATCGGAGAGGACCATCTTTGGTTAAGCAGGTTACCCAATCTTACAGATTTGAAAGCAAACTTGTACGAAAAGAGCTGCGGTCTCAACCAGAGAAAATGGTGGTCATCGCATCAGAGACGCAGCAATCTTTCCCAAATCCATTCCGGTGACACCGAGAAAACAACCTATTCCGACACAGGACAACGCGAAGACATCCCCCAAGTTGGCGTACAGAGATCCCGTGCGAAACGTCTCCGGCATGAATACCGTCACCTCACCTTGTTTTTCAATGGGAATCTCAGAGACAATCCTTCCTGCGGGATCGAATGCCGCGCTTATTCCGGTGTTTGCACAGCGCAAAAGCCACACCCGGTTCTCCACGCTACGCACACGGGCCATGGCCAGATGTTGATATGGAGCCGCTGTGGCTCCGAACCAGCCGTCATTCGTAATATTGATGAGCATGTCAGCGCCGTTCTTAATCGCAGATCTTGACAGTTCGGGAAAAATCGCCTCGTAGCAGATCAGGACGCTGAAGCGCGGCCCGTTGTCCACCTGCATAACCTTCATTTCCGTTCCTGGAGAATAATCCGCTTCCCTCGCTGCGATTCCAGGCCCCAGAGGGAGGAGCCATGACAGTGGCATGTACTCGCCGAAAGGAACAAGGTGAATCTTGTCGTATCGCTCCCGAAGTACACCGTTTTCCACTAGAAATGCGCTGTTGTAGTAATGAACGGCCTTGTCTACAACCTCCGCAGCCGGCGCGCCGACCAGCATTGGCACACCCAGATTGCGGGAAATCTCCCCGGGCCGTTGCCAGTCAGCATCAGGTTCTCCGAATACCACGGGAACACTTGTCTCCGGCCACACTAGAAGACGGGCCCCCTTGTTGACTGCTTCCCTCCCCAGACGCTCGTACGATTCAAAAGTGTATTCTCTGGCACGCTGATCCCACTTGATCTCCTGCGCTATGTTTCCTTGAAGTATTCCGATCCCGAACCCGCCGGGTTTCCCGTGACTTGGGGGAAATTCAGAAAGCCTATAGCTACCGTAGCTCACATTGAAAATGACAGCAGCGACGGTTGCAGCAATCATGCCCAGAGGCATGGCTTGCCTGTGCATGAGCGATTTTGTCGTCTCCCAAAGAGTTGCGTTCACCAGCACTATCAGGAAGGATACACCATAGATCCCCGTTATATCGACCATCTGGACAACAACCAACCGATTTGCCTGGGAATATCCCACAAGATCCCATGGAAACCCGGTGAAAGCTGTTGCACGCAAATATTCAAGGCCGGCCCAAAAAAAGGAAGCAAATACGGTGTATCTGTAGCCCCGCCCGCTTAGAACCCCCAAGATGAAGCCAAAAATCGCAGAGAACATCGACAAGAAAAGAACTAACCCGAGAAAGGTAAAAAAAGCCTGCACCACCCCGAAATGGCCATGCATGACTAGGGTGCGGTAAATCCAGGCTACGTCCACAAGAAAAAATGCGACTCCGAATGACGCCCCGCAGAGCGCCGCGGCCGCCGGTCGGGGATCTTTGTAAATGGACCAAAAAAGGGGTACAAAAGCTATCCAGGCCAGGAGATCCAGCCCCTGATGAGGGAACGCGAGAGATAATAACAAACCGCCTCCCGCAGAAGCAGCCATGGTTAAAATCATGGAGTTGTTCCGGGATGGTCCGAAGGCACACCTAGTTGTCCTGAATTGCCTTCAGGAAAAACCATTACACGCGTGATCCGTTTTTGGTCGCCTCCTTGTATTCTCATGCGGAGGCTTTCGAATATTATCTCTTCACCCTTCCCCGGCACTTTCCCAGCGAGCTGTATTATGAACCCGCCTAGAGTGTCGTAGCCTCCTCTCGGCACCTGAACGTTGAAATACTCCTCAAAATCGTCCAGATTGGCCAATGCTTTTACCAGTACAGAGCCATCTTCCTGCGGAATGAAATGTTCCTCTTCCACGTCATGTTCGTCACGTATTTCACCAATTATCTCTTCAACAATATCCTCGATTGTTACGATCCCTGAGGTTCCGCCGTATTCGTCGACAATTACGGCCAAGTGTGACTTCTTGGCCCGCAATTCGTTCAACAGATCTTTTATTCGTTTGGTTTCAGGGACGAAGAAAGGCTCGCGAATGATTCCTTCGGCGTATAGCTCTTTTTCTCCGTGGAGCCACAGGGGAAGTAGGTCTTTGGCGTTCAGTATCCCTATTATGTGATCTATGTTATCGCCGTACACGGGTATCCGGGAGTAGCCCGATTGTATGACGGTTTGCAAAACCTGTTCCAGTGTGCTGTCCTTTGAGACAGAGACTATATGGGTTCTGGGGATCATTATCTCTCTGGCGACTGTCTGTTTCAGATCGAAGATACCTTCGATCATGTCACCCTCTTCCTGGTCTATTAGTCCCCTTTCTTCGCTTTCGTCGATAACTTCTTGGATATCTTGAATCTGCTTGGGCCTGCGGTCGAGCCCGATCTTGATTCTCAACCAGCGAAACAGACTTTCCTGTCTTTCAGGCTGTGATTCTTCCAAATGGAAAAACACTCCCTTCTCCTCGATGCTCATAATTTAACCGTGATAGCATCAAAAGTTTAGTCAGTTATCCCATATCAATAGACAGCTTTACTGTCAAGGGCCAGGCGTAAAGGGCATACGACGCTTCTCCGCGGAGAATCCATCGGCCTTTCCTGCAAAGGATGTTGACCCACGGTGCAGTTGCCGAAAAATACTTTGGGATGCTCAATCATCAGTAAAAGCAGTAACCTCTCTGCGGTAGATACTTGCACATAACAGCGCCATACATTCCGCAAAAAAAACCGTGTAAGAAATAGTCCGACCGATAAGGGATTATATTTCGTGATGAGCCTGACGAGTCGGCTTAGAACAACCACTTCACCAGAAGGCTCACGATAACGACCATAACTGCGGCAAAGAGGAGATAAGGGCCGGCCTTGATTTCTTCCTCGGCTTTCTCCTCTGTGTGTCTCCCCGTGCAGCCTGTGCATCGGTCGCAAGAAGGTGTTTCTTGGCTCATGTTTGGATCCTCGGGTATTCATTCTTTATACATAATATCAGCGTTTGCAATTCAATGGAACAATTCCCGGGAGGATTCAGCCTGCCAGACCTTCTCTGCCCGGTTCGACCTTTGCCTTCGTTTTCCTTCTGGCCACCCGCAAGCCCAGATAACAAACGCCGACGGCAACACCGGGAATGAGGAGGTAGTGCAAAATAAACAGCAAAACACCTTGCTCTCGCATTCCCACGAGGCCCAACATGAGAAGAACAACACAAGCCACAATGCCGATTGGACATTCCCATTCAATCTCAGGTGGTGCGAGTTTGCCCACGATCATTCCTGTAAAGAAATAACCGGTGAATGTGGTAGGGACCCCGAAATACGCAGGTAATTTGAGACCAAGATGGCCAAGAACGGCCGCAATCATCAGAGTGTCCACGAAGCCCAGAAAAAATCCCAGGACGATGCTTCCCCCAACCCATTGCATTTTTGTCATCCGCCCAGCAACTGGTGTGACTAGTTCATCCGTAAGACTCATATATCCTCGCTGTGTTAGTTGTTAATGGAGAAACGCTCAGTCCGAGTTCTCTCCACTCTTGAGAGCGAGAACCCCATCGACATTAGAGTCAACTCCCGAACGGCATTAAGAATCTTTCTTGAGAGCTCCGGCTTCAATCCTATAGCGATGCTTACGAGAAGGATATCCGCTTGAATCGCTCCACGCAAGTCTGACGTACCCCTCGTCAAAGCCCAGCACTACATAATCACCGTCTGGGAGAGTGCAAGAGCAGAACCGATCTTTCCCAAAAAGGCTGTATTCGGCCTTGAGGCCGTCCAGGTGGACAACGTCTCCTACTCGCATGACCATCCTCCTTATTCCCCTGTCATTGAAGTTCGGTAATCCCCGCATTAATTTGGTATCATCGATTCCTGGGGATTCCGGTAGAAGGTCGGGAAACGCCTCGGCGTAGGGGCAGAATTCCCTTGACTCAGTGATTAGGTATAAGGTAGAAAAAAAGTTTTGTCTATGAGAATCTGACGATTCCCCTTTTTGTCGAGGCTACGACACTCCAACTCTCCCTGGATGAATGACCTCCGGTAAAACGTACAGCGAGCCGTCTTCTTGAGTCTTGCACGTTCATTGCTGGCAACGTTGGATACTGCCTGAACTTACTGCCAATGCGCTGCGCAAGTTTTCCGGGCGCCGCCGCTTGCAAGTACGCTGGCGTCGATGCCTGCCCTCGTTTGATCCGTTACCCTTTTGAATGCAAAACCCTATGACCAATACTTGACGGCTATGGACAGCATGTAGTGCTTGTGGCGTCTTTCGCTTTGCGGGGTTACAGTGGATAGTCGTACCGCTCGAAAGTATCGAACCAGTGCGTCCTGACCTTTTCACGATCAGACTCCTCGAGTCTGTGGACATTCTTTCGATAGTCTTTTATTGAGGCCAGGTAATTCACGAGATTAGCCTCCAGCTTATCAAAACCGGGTAGATGCAATTCCTCGTACATACTGCGCAGGGTCTCCACCGGACGAGCCTCCAGATCTTCGAATTTCATTTCGTAAAGTTGGCCGGCAGGAACCTTGTCTTTATCTCTTAAATACAATGAAAATAACTGCTTGTACCATGTGAGGATCAGTTGATCGACCAGTTCCTGGGAAGGCACCTGAAGGTGGGCGTAACCCAGGGAATCCTTCCAGAGTTTTTTAGTGGACATGTAGACCATGTAAGGATCCCTGACTATGTGAACAAATTGGGCCCTAGGCAAGAATTCCAGAAGTGTAGCCACTCGCCCCAGGTGGGGCGGAGACTTGAACACTATCCTGCCTGAACCCGAAAGAGTTAATTTCTTCATGAAAAGAACTATGGAAGCCTTCCATTTTTCCAGCTTATCCCTTGAGAGTCGTTCAGGGTCCAGTTCCGAGTACGCGCTGTCTCCGGTGATAGGAAAGAGAATTCTCATGTACGGCGAGATGGTGCAATGCGCAGCGAGGGCGAATTCGTCCTCATGAGGGGTATCCGAGGAAAAGGCCATGTTGTCCATGGGCCTCTTCTTGGGAGCGATCCAGTTGAAGATCGTCCCCCCCGCCTGACTAAAAACGAAATGATGGGGAAACGATGCTTGATAAGCGGTGGGGGAATTGAAATTATCATCCAGGCTTAACAAATTATGAAGATGCGTCGTGCCGCTCCGCCAATGTCCGATTACGAACAGAGGATGCTGCTCTATCTGCACCGCATCGATTTCTTCGGAATTAAAAAACGTCTCACAGCGACCGTAAATCGAATTCAAGACACCCAGAGCCACGAGATGAGCCAAACGCCACAGGCAATCGGGATCCACACAAAAACCATTTCTTGCAAGCACCTTCATCAAGGTTCCCAGAGTCATTCCCGGGATTACTTGAGGACGACTTTTTCTCTCATCCAGCCAACCCATTGCAGTAAAATCTCCTGTTGAATTCCGGCGAAGCCCCATGCCCGTTCGAAATGATCAGTCAACGTGCTAACGATTCAAGTTCCACGCTATCCGCTTCCTCTGGCGGATTGTTCCGCCCTCGGCTATTTGCCCACGGTTAACCTCTTGCAATAAAGGTCGAATAATGTCACAAAATTCTTCCGGCGAAAAGGGTGGATTCAAAGAATTCGCCCGGATTCCACCGAAGCTAGTGAGCACGGTGGCTAGACGTCCGGGAAACTAAGACTCGAAGCATGATGGAGGAACTATGGTATTCAAAGGAAAGACGTGGAAATTCGGCGACGACGTGAATACCGATGAAATCATCCCAGCCCGTTATTTGAGCATCTCAGATCCGGAAAAACTGGCCGAGCATGTCATGGAAGACGCTGACCCCGACTTTCCTTCAAAGGTAGGTCCGGGAGATATAATAGTTGCAGGAAAGAATTTCGGTTGCGGTTCTTCGCGTGA
>JACRDE010000515.1 GCA_016212935.1 Desulfomonile tiedjei
TATGGTGAGAGACACCACCGGTGAATTGAAATCTCTTGTAGAGCAATTTGCCAACGCTACTGATGAATCCCTTCGTAAACAACTGATGGCTCAAATCCTCTATGAATGGGCTGGTACTGAGGACGTCAAGTGGTCGCCTGGCTTCTTGGAAGCCGCATGAAAAGGTCTGTTGGGAGTGACTGGAAGCTTCCAGAATATTTCCTTGTCCGTGGAGTAAATCCCGGACTGGTTCCCTGCAATTATCGGCTCCTGTAGCTGCTCACCGTTCGTGCTTTTTCTCTTGACTGAGATTGTCAGTCCCGTATCATAGTAGCTGGTTATGGGATGTATTAGATATTTTGATAAGTTATTGTTTTGTGCAGGCCCCGATGGCTGAGCGAAGTTCAAAAAAGGATTAAGAGGAGTTTTTTAGACCTCTAAGTTTTGCACCAGTCAGCTATATTTTAGTGTTCTTCCCTTGGCGTATGAAGCAGATTATGTCACGTTTGACGTATGCTTAGCTGGCGTGGCACCAGCCTTTGGACGAAATGGTCGTTTGTTTAGGAGGTTAACGAGAGGCTATTGCGCATTTCCCTTGTGCTGAAGCTATTCCCCCTGCAAGTGGCTTGAGAGCGCTCCTTAGAATCCCATGGGCGCGCAGTGGCGGTCGCCTGTGGCGAGCTTGCGCTTCAGCAGATTGAGCCTCCGAAATTGACAAGAAGCAAAGATGAGCGAAATAGACCCAGGAATTTATGGCGGATCAAGTTTGCGTTTCGTGGCGAGACGTGGGGTCATTGTTTTATGTCGAATTGTCCGTTTCGTGGGACGCTGAGCTTCGAAAGTAACGGGGATTTTTGCCCCGGAAGCGTATTGCGGAGAGGGCTGAGGAAGGAAGATTGAATGAATTCTGGATTCCCCGTTCCGTTGAGAGAGTGCATCCCTAGTATTGCATCGTAATAGAAAGACACGCGTAAAATGAATGTGAGATTTTCCATGAAAATTCAACGTGTAGCCATCATTACTCGGCTGTGGCTGGTGGTGATGCTGATTCTCTCCGCTGCTGTCATGAGTTGCAGCGGCAGAGCCCCGGCGACTCCCAAACATAACCTAGACCGGCAACTCATTGAAGCAGTGGGCGATGGCAATGTAGCTCTAGTCAAAACTCTTGCGGAAAAAGGGGCCGACCTTGATGCACGTGATAAGAACGATTCGACCCTCCTCATGTTTGCCGCAAGAAAAGGCCACTTGGAAGTCGTGGAACTGCTCATGGAAAAGGGCATGGACGTCAATGCCAATACCAAAGCCGGCACAACCGCTTTGATGGCTGCCAGCCAGGGAGGCAACCCAAGAATTGTCGAGCTTTTCCTGGATAAAGGATGCGACATCAATGCCAGTGATATAGATGGTTCGACAACTCTGGTCGGAGCTGTGTGGCAATGTCGCCCCGAAGTAGTGAAATTGCTTGTGGAAAGAGGCGCCGATATTAATGCAAAGGACCAGCACAACTGGACGCCTCTAATGCGGGCTATCGAGAAAGACTGTTTGGATGTTGTGAAATTGCTGCTGGATAAGGGCGCTGACATTGATGCAAAGAACAAAGATGGTCTAACTGCACTGGCGGGAGCTGCCTCGCTGGGTCGCCTGCAGGCGGCAAAATTGCTGCTGGACAAGGGTGCTGGCATGAACGCAAAAGACAATTATGGTTGGACTCCCCTAGCGAGCGCTATCGAGAAAGGTCATGTGGAAGTTGTGAAGCTCCTTCTGGAGAAGGGCAGCGAAGTCAATGCAAGGGATCAGAACATGACGGTATTGATGATTGCCGCTGCATCGGGTCGCGTTGACATTGTGAAACTGCTGCTCGAACGCGGTGCGGACGCGAACGCGACAGACGATAAAGGGCAGACAGCACTAGCGCTTGCCTCCAGGCTAGGTCACACGCAAATCGTCGAGCTGCTAAAAGCACACAAAGCAAGGGATTAGTTCTCGGTAGATAAGGAGATTTCACCAAAAGGGTGAGAAGTTTTGCTGTAAATCGGGGCTTGCTCGGAGGCCGAGACACAATAGAAGGACCGATCGTATGATAGCGGGAGCGGATGGGATAGGCGGACGATAAAATCTAACAAGGGAAAAGTGGATGGACTCCACGAGCGCCCATTCTGTGCACGAAAAATCAAAGTAGGGCGCATGACATGTCACTTTGAGGTTCGTATCTAAATGGTTTCGTCGCTGAGGCACAAATGAACGACCGATCGCAAAAACCGGGACCATCGATGAGCCGAAAGATCATAAAGTCTATTGTGGCGATAGCAATTTTTATCTTTCTGTACGATCTGCTACCCGAAACAGGAAGACTATGGATTGACTGGTTTTATGGAAAAAACGAGTTGTTCTCTCCGAGCCTCATAGTACGACTTGGCGCAATTTTTCTTCTCTTAGCTCTAGGTTATCTGCTCGGCCATTTTGGACGAGTGAGCAAGGATGATGCTGGCATGGAGAGTATGGACCAGAAGCACGAATCCCCAAGAAAGGAGAGGACCTGAGAAGCGTATTTCGCGGGGAGAGGAACGCCAGGGCATAGCTGGATAGGTCAATACTGAGGATTACCCTGGAGAAGCCGGGTCTCTATTCTGAAAGAATGAAGTATGCAGGCCAATTTGCAGCAATCAGATCCGCAAAATAGCTGAAGAGAAAGATCGTCTCTTTTCCTGATGCTCTCGTCGGGCATGGCCACGTGCCATTTCGGTGAAGGCGGATGGGCGGTGGCAAACGGGAGTGTCTCTGATGGAGAGGAACTGGATTCAAATACCGATGGAAATATAGAACCGATCTCGATGTGCGCCGCTAATACTAAGGAAAGGGTGACGTAGAATATGCATGGTATGACGGAGATCCCGCGACGACCTTCACCCGTGTCGGGGTTTCTTAGATTCACGACTCTTCGACCACAGGGTTATCTTATTTTCTCGCCCTCGATAGGGATGTTATTGACCTGAAAGCTGATCGATCGGGAAGAGTGCGGATACAGAAGACCTCATAAGAATTTGAAGTAAGATAAAGGAGTAATGTTGTGGATGATTGGTATGAAGTGAGAATTCCCGCAGGGGACTTCAGTAATTTTCGCATGACAGAGCAACAATTTTGCCGGCAACTAAATGAAAAAAGTGAGCAGTTCTACTTCTGGACGCGCGACCTTTGGATGGCTTTAGGAAAATTTGGCGCTGAAGCGCTTGTTGCTCGTGGCGTCAAAAGGCTTGAAGGCAGCCACGTTGGAGGTGAATCTTTTTGGAGATATGCCGCGCCGACGACTTGGGTAGCCGAGAAAGGCTTGACTTGTAAGACACTTTATGAATATGGGCCTATTTTCCTGAGGGAGCTTAAACGACAAATATATGGCTATGAGGTTAATCGTCGAGATCCTTTAGTACTGGATCTCAACGGTGACGGTGTCCAGACCACAAATGTGAGGGGCCTTACCTATTTTGACTCTAATGGTGACGGGTTTTACGAGCGGACGGGCTGGGTTGATTGGCACGACGGCCTCCTCGTGATGGACAGAAACGGTGACGGCGTCATCAATGATGGCAAAGAACTGTTCGGCGATCAAACGATCTTGAGGAACGGCAGATGCGCAACAACTGGTTTTGAGGCATTGGCCGATTTGGACAGCAACAATGATGGGCGGATCGATGCAAGCGATGCGGCATTCGCGCAATTACGAGTCCTGAAGTATTCGGACGAACAAGGAAACACGTCACAAAGAGGTTTCCTTTATTCACTGAGTGAACTTGGCATCAAGTCTATCAACCTCAATTCAACAATAGCAAGCGTGACAGACGATCAGGGAAACACGCTAAACCGGGATGGAAGCTTTGAGTTGACAGACGGCACGATCAGACAGCTCGCAGAATACAGCTTTCAGAGCGACCCAACACTTACCATTGCCACTGAATGGCTGGCGGTTCCAGATGACATAGCGGCTTTGGCCGATTTGCCAGGTTATGGAACTGTCTACACTCTCCACCAGGCGATGGTGAGAGATTCCAGCGGTCAATTGAAGTCTCTGGTGGAGCAGTTTGTAAGTGCTACAGATCGTGATTCTCGTGCTACATTGATGGAGAAAATCCTTTTCAAATGGACCGGGACTCATAGCGACACAGATTCTGCTTACAGTCGACCAGATTCTATGAATATTGCCAACTATGATGATGGCAAGATAGCGATGCTTGCGCAATTTTTCGGCGAGTCTTTTAGTGCTCCGGGCCTACCTTCCACAACGGGGATAGAATTTGTCGGAGCAGCAAGTGGAGGTGGAGGCAGCGGAGGTGGAGGAGGTGGTGGCGCCGCAGCCGAGCCGCCCCGTCCACGGCTTACCGAAGAGTCGGTAATAAGCTTGAACGAGTGCTATCGCCTTGTTTTTGAATATATGTATGGCCTCCTCATGGCCCAGACGCATCTTCGGGGCCTCTACGATGACATCACGTACACGTGGGATGAGGAGAATCAGGAAATCAGAATAGATATGAGCGCCGCAGTCACTGACCTCCAGGCAAACCTGGCCAATGCCCCCGAACAGGGCAGGGAGTTGCTCAATGAGTTCGCCCGGAGCATACGCGGTCTCGGAGGGGGGAACACGGTCAACTATCTCGACTTCCGAGAAACGTTCATCCAACAGGACCCTGACCTTGCATGGGTAATTGATACAGGCGGATTGTCTGTTATCGAGCATGTGAATCAGGGATCAGTAACTGGCGGCCATATTTTCGGGACAGATGGTACAGAAGCTATTAGGGGCAGCCTCACCGAGGGAGACGGTGTGCTTAACGGCTTGAGCGGAGATGATGTCATATACGGCACAGATCGCGATGAAATGCTGATCAATGTGGGCAGTTCGAAGTGGCAAATCTTGGCAGCCTCGCACCTGGCCTTATCCCAATACCGCTCAAGGTGCCGGAAGGAAGATTGCTCGTTGGAGTATCGCAATGCCTGAGCTAAGTGTGTTCCTTGGAGGAATCTTTGCCATCCTCGCTGTGATAGGCCTTGTACAGGACAAGCGCTTCACCTTTGCGGCAATGGTGGTTGTCTTTTCTGTCAGTGCTGCACTTCTGGCGGTCGGTTTGCTCGGCCTGCGAGAGCTAATCGCACCAGCATGGGTCACTGTGTCCGTCTGTGGTATTCTCGGGATCTTGAATATAATACTGGCCACCGGCAAACTCTCCTGCAAACCTGTAGCACCTTGCTTGAGTTACCTATTTTGGGGATTGGGTGTAGCTACAGTATTGGCGGCAACGGTAAGCGGATTGCGAACGTACGGGCACTGACTACGGTCTTTCCTGCAGGTCGTTTCGGACAACGGAGAAAGTGGCTATGAAGAAGTCACAAAGTTGTCAAACATGATTTTCAGGCGAAGTCTTGACCCTGGACAAAGAGACTTAGATGTACCCAGAACACCCGACCACGGCGATTTGGGCCGGAAATCGCACGACTCCAGAGGGTGTGTGGAGTATCTGGGGCGAATGCGTCTCTGGCAGTCAGAGATACGAGTTTGAATATGATATACAGGCTCAGTGGCGATTGCATCGAAACGCGAGGCTGTAGAGTCTCAGCCAATTAGGAAAAAGGAGAACGGGGACATGCCAATTCCAGTTGTCATAGGATTATCTCTTTTGGAAGCAATTGAAATAATCGGTTCGGCTGCCTCTATCGCCGCGTTCTTGTGGACCATCAACCCGGACATATACGGAGAGTTTAGCAAGAAGGGCCTCTGGGGTAACTGGGACGACGCCTGGCAGGATTTCTTAAACGAGGATTTGCTCATTCCAGCGCAAGCAATGCTGTTGCAGAACTCCTCAACTATGCCGGTAATGGTCGCTGCCTACAGCCATTTTATGGTCCGAGAAGTGCTGTCGGCCCGCAGAGATCCTTTAGTGCTCGATCTTAATGGTGATGGCATCAGAACAACCGGTATCCAAGGTGACGTATTTACGCTCTTTGACGACAATTCCGATGCCTTTGCCGAGCTTACCGGTTGGGCTGATCCTCACGATGGCATGCTTGCAATGGACAGGAACGGCAATGGTATCATCGACGACGGGCAAGAATTGTTCGGTGATCAGACTATATTACAGAACGGAAGAAGGGCTGAAAACGGTTTTGAAGCGCTAGCTGAATTTGACAGCAATAAAGATGGAAGGATTGACGTAAATGATGCGGTATTCTCGCGACTGAGAGTCTTAACCCTTAATTCAACCGGAGATGCATATCAGCTCCGTACTTTCGATGAACTCGGGATCAGAGCCATCAATCTTGATTCAACTGTAACGAATATTACCGATGCGCAGGGGAACACTCAGAACAGGGTGAGCAGCTTTGAGATGGCGGATGGTACTATCAGGGAGATTGCTGAGTACAGCTTTCAACAAGATTCAATGTATTCTGTTGCCACTGAATGGCTTCCGGTGCCTGATGATATCGCAGCTCTGCCAGATTTGCAGGGTTACGGAACTGTTTACAGTCTCCATCAGGCAATGGTGAGAGACACCAGCGGTGAGTTGAGAGCCCTTGTGGAGGAATTCGCAAGTGAAATGGTGCGTCTCAGTGCTGCATGATGGATAACCCTCTTTTTAGAGGTGGTTGCAAAACCTCATACACGTTTTACGACAATCATGATGCATGCCAGCTGAATGAAAGCGTCGTACATGAAGTCCTGGTGCTCGTATCGGA